>JBHIUL010000207.1:0-1513 GCA_042138315.1 Nitrosarchaeum sp. | reverse complement strand
GGTTTGATCGTCTTTGTCTTTATTTCGTTTGAATAGACCCATAATGTAGTAATTTTTGAAATACATTAAAAATGATACGATATATCAAGATCAGAATAATGTATTATAAAACAAAATTTGGAAATTATTTATAAAAAAATAAAAATTATTAAAATCACATTCCGGCAAATTGTGGGCCTAGAAATGACTCTAACAAGTTCAATATCTCAGGATTATGTCCAACGTATAGGACAATAAGATTACCATTTGTGTAAAAGTGAGGGGTATCTATCCAACGAATTATACTCAATCCAATCTCTGTTCCATCAGAAGACACAGTAAGACTGACAGTTTTTGCATCAAACTCACTTTGGAATTCAAATACCTGTACATCCGTACCTCCAACAGAAATTACTTTGGTAGGTACAGAAAAGGTTGAACCTTCAGAGGGAATTTCCTCAATTAATTCTACCAACAGTCCACGTGATTGAAATGCTTTGATTAATGTGGAATAATTTGTAGCCATACCATCAAAGGATACAACAGGTCCATCACTAGATTGGAGCTTTGATTGAGGTTTTGTCGATACATATTGATGGTTAATCTCATCCCATGTTTGATCAGTTACTGCAGAAATTACTTTACCATCAGACACAACAATGTCAATGTTATGAGGAGTAATTACCTGAGTTAACATTTGTCCTTCTCTGTTTCCATATCCACCATGTGAAGAATCAAAGTTAATTTTGATCCTGTATTGTATAGGAAAAGATTCCATTATAGAAACATGTTCTACATCAAGTGTTTCGAATAATCCATCATATGCAAATGTAGGACTTGATATTACGTATTGTCTTGCCACATCCATTGCACGATATCTTTCTTTTTCTTCTTGTGTGATTGGGATTTCGGTCAACATGGTTTGGGCTGAAACGAAATACACACCAGTTACACTTACAGCGATAACTACCAGTATTGCAGTAGTTATGACATATTTTTTGTTTTTTGTTTGTTGTGACATTTTTTGTCTAATTTAGAATATTTGGTGAAATTATAACCTTTGATTAAATTTAGTTTTAACTAATTATTTATCAGAAATTTGGAATTTTTCATTAGGAAAATGTTTTTGCAAGATTATTTTCAAATATTTTCTGTCAGGAGGAAACAAAGGTTTCTCATTTTTAATATTGTTTAAAATGCGTAAAAGGATATCAGCATCACCATAATTATTTTGAATCAAGATAATCAATGATTTCATGAGATCATCAGACAATATCAAGTAAAATTTACACTGATTGAAAAATGATACTATTCAAAAATCAAATACAGATGCAGTAAAAACTAGGCTTAAATATTAATTAAAATTTCAGTCTTACCAAAACTTCCACCATGGTTTAATTTTTGGAGGATCAATAACAGTGCAGATTCCATCAATCAGTTTTGTTCCCGTACCGCAGATTCCAAATTTAGGAGTTTCAGATTTAGGAGTTTCAGATTTAGGAGTTTCAGATTTAGGAGTTTCAGATTTAGGAGT
>JBHIUL010000206.1:0-1530 GCA_042138315.1 Nitrosarchaeum sp. | reverse complement strand
ACCAGCATTGAAAAACTAATTCAACGTGGATGGGCAATTCATATTTTGCCTGATTCTAATTCTAAAAATACAAACTCTGACATATTCAAAACAGGTGAATTTGAAACAATTTCAGAAACTGTAAATTATTTTGGAACTACAAATGGATATTTAGTTAGACCTGCCATTGACAATAACTATCCTGCAATAATTATGATTCATGAGTGGTGGGGATTAAACGAAAATATCAAAGAGATGGCTAAAAAATTAGCATCACATGGTTATGTTGTACTTGCAGTAGATCTTTATGATGGACAAGTGGCAACTACTTCTGAAGAAGCAAGAAAACTTGTAACCTCATTTGATAAAAATATTGGAATTGAAAACATGAATTCCGCAATATCATATCTTGATGAAAATTACTCTCCGGAAAAAATTGGGTCTCTAGGCTGGTGTTTTGGTGGTGGTCAGTCACTTAATCTTGCACTAAATAATACCTCTATTGATGCGACCGTAATTTATTATGGAAGTCTTGTTACTGACACAAAAGAACTTTCTGTAATTACATGGCCTGTACTTGGAATTTTTGGAGAACTTGATAAAGGAATCACAATTGATACTGTTAATACTTTTGAAAATTCATTAAATCAACTAGGGATTCAAAATGAAATAATAATTTATCCTGGTGTTGATCATGCCTTTGCAAATCCATCTGGTGATAGATATGCCCCCGAAGCATCACAAGATGCATGGCAAAAAACCTTGGAATTTTTGCAATCTAACCTAAAATAATATTTAGAATGTTTTTGTCTTTCTTAAAATAACTGTCACTGCCATCATATAGCATGCAGTAGCTATGACTTCTGATATTATTGATGCAATGTATGGTTCAATGTTAATTTCAAGAAAATAGTATAACGATGGCCATCTTATTGCTAGATAAACAATTTCCCCCATTCCAAATGATGAAATCATACTGATGATCTCTTTTTTGATTAAACTAGACTGCATCTGCTTGTATCTTTTTTTATTGTCTAAATAGAACAAAACTGAGAAAATTCCAAAATAGATCACATATCCTGTTGCTATTGTAATTGTTGTTGTAAGATGATTTTCATAACCTGATAATAGCTGAGCAACAACTGCTGAAAGTGAGGCTGAAACAATAAAACAAATTATGAAATTTCTATTAATCTGAAGTAATTGTTGATTCATTTTCATATTTGACTGGAAATTCTAGTAACTATTATTTTATGTTACATTTCCTATTTTGATATGAAAAATAGATGTGTATGGGCAAAAGATGAACTTAACATAGAATATCATGATAATGAATGGGGTGTTCCTCAACATGATGATCAAAAATTATTTGAATTTCTAGTCTTAGAGGGAGCACAAGCTGGATTATCTTGGACTACAATTCTTAAAAGACGAGATGGTTATCGAAAAGCATTTTCAAATTTTGATCCACTTAAAGTATCCAAATACTCCTCAAAAAATATTGAAAAATTATTATGCAATCCAGAAATAATTCGTAATAAACTAAAGATT
>JBHIUL010000205.1:0-1530 GCA_042138315.1 Nitrosarchaeum sp. | reverse complement strand
TGCTTCATCTAATCGTAGTAAGACATCAGCTTCTGCAGAATTTATTTCATCTAAATATAACATGCTTCCTTCTTTCATTGATTTGATCAAAAGACCTTCCTCAAAACTCACTGTTCCATTTGTTAGTGTTTTTGTTCCAATGAGATGACTTTCTCTAGTTCTAAGACTAAAATTTATTGATTCTAGTTTTACATTTTTACTCTTTGCAAATTCTCTTACCAGAGATGTTTTTCCAGTACCTTTAGGACCAATTATTAATACAAATAGATCTGCTTGGGATGCTTTGTTTAAAATCTGAATTGAATTATTCCAATCTAGATATGATATTTCTTTTAGCATTTGATATTTAAGATCAAAGTTTACAAATAAAGCTTAGTTTTGATATTGAGGTAATTTAGCATTAGATTCATCAAGAATCTGATGCAATTTTTTACTCCAACCTTCAAACCCTTCTGGGGAATCAGGATAATCGTAATAATGTTTTGTCAAAAGTCTATTTTGTTGTGTAGTGAAACGTAAACCATCTGCAAGTTTTTTGTTAAGTGCACCCCTAATCATCATTCCTAATTTTGTAACATTTGAAAAGTCTGGATGTTCTCCTTTTGATATAGCTTCAACATCTAGATTTCCCAAAAAGTGTTTCATTCCATAACTAATCTGTTCGTTAGTTAGAGTTTGAATTAATTTTCTGAAAATTTCTAATCCTGCTGTTTTGTAGCCATATTCATTTATGAATTCCTTATTGTATTTCCACAGTCCTTTTTCAGTAACGTCGCCTGATTGAATAGCTTCAACTACACATTTACCAACAATAGTTCCTGCAACTAATGCAGGACCAATGCCTCCTGCATCTAATGGTTTTGGCATCCATGCAGAATCTCCGACTAACACAAATCCATTTGCAACCATACAATCATTTTGTCTTCTTACTGAAACTTGAAAATTCCCAGTTGCATTATTTCTATCTTGAGCGTCTTCTGAAAGTCTTGGATTTTTTATTGCACGATTTCTTTCAACATATTGATTAATCAACATAGATACATTATCATTTTTTCCTAACCTCTGATTTCTTTTTTCAAGAAGTGTTTTTTCAACTCCTAACCCAATGTTTACTTTGTTTTTTCCTTTTGGAAACACCCATCCATATCCTCCAGGTGCGATGTCTTGATCAAGATGAATTATACAATAATCTGGATCAAATTCAGTTAGATCTTCTTCACCCTGATCAAAATACATAATGTGCCTTCCTGTTGATTCCACATCTTTACGGTCTACTTTTCTTTCCATCTTTGTTGTATTGGTAATTTGATTTCGAAGCATTGATGTCATACCTGTTGCATCGATTACAACTTTGGCAGTTTTTTTGTAAGGTGTTTTTGTTTTGTTGTCTATCCCTTGAACTCCTACTACTTGATTTCCATCATATATCAATCCTGTAAGATTAATTTCAAAATCAAAATTTACTCCCATTTTTAATGTTCTTTCATTTTGACGTTCTGGTAGAACTTGTCTGTTGAGCATATATCCTGC
>JBHIUL010000204.1:0-1531 GCA_042138315.1 Nitrosarchaeum sp. | reverse complement strand
TGACAATAATTGCAATAAATTCTATAATTGCAGTAACAGTAAAAATTTCAAGACCGATTGTAGATTTGAGTTTACCAAGATCACTGAGTATTTTTGCAGTAACTCCCAGACTAGATGCAGCGATTACACTACCAATGGCAAAAGAGGTTGCGAAGTTCATGTCAAGTGATAAACCAAAAAAACCTGCTGCAAAAAAGGGTATCAAAAATCCAACCACAGATCCTGCAAAAATTTTACCCTTCATAACATTGAAGATTCCAGCTAAATCAATTTCTTCAAGACCTATCAGGAAGAATAAAAAAAAGACACCAATTGAAGTAAAAAGTTCGATAGCATTAATCGGTTCAACTAGAGCAAATAGTGCAGGTCCAACTATTACACCAGCAAGCACATTTCCTATAATTGTGGGCTGATTGATCCTATGCATAAATTCACCAAATAATTTTGCTGCAATTATCAAAACGGCAAGATACAAAATAGCTTCAAATACCAAGATATGTTTTTGAGAGCTTTTAGGGACATATCCCTTTCGAATTATTTCTGAAATAAGTCAAGAACAGAATAATTGTTATAGGAGATAATTCAGGTTATTTCAAAATGGAAAAAATAGACTATGAGGGAATTGTATGGGCAATCAACCACAATAATCCAGAACCACTAGTTGAACATGCATTACATACATTAGAAATGCATGGTGTGAAAAAAGAAGATATCAAACTAACAGATGCGCCAGATAATGTCAAAGTAGGTGCAATAGTAGTTGAGATTTGGCCTTACCATCTAGATGTTGCAAGAGTGAGAACTATTAGAAATGAATCATTTATCAGCGGTACTGTTATGACCATTGAATTAAAGCTAAATGCAGAAGGCAACTATACAGATTAAGTTTGAAAAAATCAAAGAAACAAAACATAGTCATTGCATCTATTGCAATTATTATCATTAGCGCAATAGTAGGATACAACTATTCAGTAGATCAAACAAAACAAAAGGGACTTAAATTTGGCAATGAGCTTCAACAAATTCAAGAAGAGGTAAAGATGTTTCAAACAGAATTTAATTCAAAGGTCACACAGTGGAAAGAAGGGGATTTAAATCGACAAGAGTTATCAGCATATTCAATAATACATATTGAAAAAATGCAAAATGTTATTTCAAAATATGAAAAATTAATCCCACCAAAACAATTTGAACCATCAGTGGAATTATTCAAACTTTCAACACAGGCACAGTTAGATAGCGATAAAGAATTCATAGAATGGATAAAAACAAACAATACATCACACAGCATTAGATCAGATTCATTGTTGCAAGAATCATTTGAGTATGAGATGATGGCACTAGGAGAATTTAATGCAGCAAAAACAGGATTGAGATAAAGAATTTCAAATATAATTATAACAAATTCAATTTTTGCAATAAATCTAAAATAGGTGAAATTTCTTTTAGAATATCATCTTTATCTAAGGGTGTAGGTTCTGAGAATTTAATTGGAAATGTGATTGTAAGCATATCTTGATCAGTATGAGAT
>JBHIUL010000203.1:0-1555 GCA_042138315.1 Nitrosarchaeum sp. | reverse complement strand
CCTAGTTTTGGTGAAAGAAATTTTTTTCTGACAAACGAATAGTGAAACGTAAATGGTAATGCTCCAAATATCATTGCACCCATTAAAATTAATTTTTCTTGCCATTCAAAATTATTTAGAATAGTTGATGTTGGTAAAAATCCCCCTGTTGAAAATGCACTTATTGTTAATGAAAAATTATCAATTATGTTCAGATTGCCAAACAAGTAAAATAAAGCTACAACAATTACGATGTATATTGTAAATATTATTGTAATCGTTCCAAAAAGTTCTCGCATGTGTAATGATCTGCCTGAAATAAAACCCCGCATTGATTGTATTTTTGACTCTGGATAAAATGCTGCTATTGCCAAATAAATAAAACTCATTCCGCCTACCAGTTGTGTAAAACTTCTGTAGAATGTGAAACTCTGAGGTAAGTTTTCAGGCTCATGGATTAGTGATATTCCAGTTGTGGTAAATCCTGCAGCACTTGAAAAGAACGCATTTACAAATTTATCTACCATTGATTCTTGATTTGGCAATACATACAGGTATGGGATTGTTCCAAATAATGTCAATATCAATAAACTTGCTAGTACTAAAATTGATGCTTGTTGAATGTTCAGACTTGCTTTTTCACCATATGTGTTGAGGAAAAATCCTGTAACAAGTAAAAGTACAGTAGTAAGGTAAATTCCTGCGGCAGTTGTTAAATCCCACAGTGCTGTTGATAGCATTGCAGGAACAAGTAGCAAAATACCTGCAAATTGTAACACAAATCCAAGATTTCCCAAAATTGCTTTTACAGGAGGACTAAACAGATGTGGTGCTGTTGCAGTAGCATCTCTTATTACATTTGCAATTGTTTTCTGAAAAATTATTCCAATTACTTCATTTTTTTTAGATAGTACTGGAAGTTTTCTAATTTTACCATCTCTCATTTTATGTAGTGCTTCTTGTAGTGTTGTTTTTTCATTAATGGTGATTAGTGGTGCCGACATGATGTCTTTTAATGTCGCAGTTTTTACAAATGTCATGATGTCACTCATTTTATTTATGATATCTTCATCAGTAACCATCCCAATTGGTAAATTATTTTCATCAGTTACAATGATGTCATCTCTTTCAGAATCTTGAAGCATTTTAGCTGATTCACTTACAAGTGTGTTTTGATTTAGCAATAGGAAATCCTTACTCATGTATGCACCAACATGTTTTGTAAGGACATAGGAAACCGAACGTTCAGAGTTAATTGACATCAAGCATCACTTAGTTGTTGACGTTAAATAATTTGGGATATATTTTTTTGATCGTTGTAAAAATTTAAGTATGATTTTTAATTTTAGTATCTTTATAAGCACTGAATTAGAACATTAAGCGTAGATATTATGGAAATTGATCAAGCACAAGAGCCTGACTATGAATCTGTAAAAATTGATTATGTTGGATTTGTAGATCCATATGCAGTAGAGGGAATGTTAGTTCTAAAAGGGGATGATGGTAAAGAATTTCATATGCGTGCATTTTCTGGTGAGGTTGCTCGACATATATCCAGTTTCACTGAAAGCTCAAG
>JBHIUL010000202.1:0-1582 GCA_042138315.1 Nitrosarchaeum sp. | reverse complement strand
CTACAGCTACCGAGAAAGACGATGAAGGAATTAAAGAATTGATTCGATTGGGAGTCTACCAGTACTTGGAAAAACCAATTCGTTTTGAAAACATTAAGTCCATTTTTGAAACTATCGAGCGTGAACAATCTTTTTTTGAAAATACACCTGATCCATCTAACACGTTAAAACAAGACAAGGAAAATGATCAAAAGAAAATTCATGATCAAATTGATTTTATTCTTAGTACTTCTAAACAAATCAGCTTAAACTTGCTAAAACAATTAGTTGGTAATAGTGATGATGTTATTATTTCATATCTAAAAGAATTAGAAGATAAAGGACACATAATTAGTATTGAAGATAAAAAAGAACTTGCTTGTAATCAATGCGATTCTGTAAAAATAAATCAAATATTTTACTGTCCTTCATGTAAGAGTTCTAATTTTAAATCGGGTAAATTGATTGAACATTATGAATGTGGTAATATTTCTGAAGAATCTACATATGTGAATGATAAATGTCCTAATTGTGATAAGGAGATAAAAGCTCTCGGTGTTGATTTTCGAACATTACAAAACCATTACATCTGTAATAATTGCAAAGAATTCTTTCCAGAAATTTCAACATATTATTTTTGTCTAAAATGTGAAAATAAATTTCAACTTGAAGAAGGTCGATGGAAAACAAGTAAAAATTTCAAAGTAATTAATATGTGATTATTTTCTGATTTACCAAATATTCTATTCCACTTACAAAATCTGAATCTGTTATTTTTCCTTCTGCCCACCAGCCTGCATTATTTTTTATCCATTGAGGAATTTCCTTGTTTTTTGAATCTTCTATGCTAGATGATTTTGGTATTTTTATTATTTCTTTTTGAATCAAATATTGTATTCCTTGCACAAAAGACTCGTCGTTAATTTTTCCTTCTGCCCACCAGCCTGCATTATTTTTTATCCATTCTGGCACAAATATTTTTTTTGAATCTAAATTAATTTCATCAATAGTGACAATCTTAATTCCATCTGACTGTATTTTTTTGATTAATGTTATTAATTCATTAATTTGTTCTTTGTTAATTTGATTTACGTATGTTCCATTTTGAATCACTGCAAATTCTTGTGGATGTGATGTAATTACTGCAAATCCATAATTCTTAATGGAATTTGTTATGTCTGAATAGGTATTATTGCTTAACTCTCCCAAGAATAGATTTTTCTCACTACTGTATTTCCCCGTAGTTGCTGTTTGAGGAAATCTGTATACAATTTGATTTTCTAATGGAAATGGTGGTGAATCACCTTTTAATACACTTCCACTCACATGTGTGAATTTGTTTTCTATTAAGACTTGAATTGTGTCATTATTGAAACTATTTTGCGGTGGTACAAAAATATGTGGTCGTATTCCAATGTTGTTTGTAATTTCAACTAATGATTGTTTTAACAAACTATCTTGCTTTTCTTTAGAAAAATCTGTAAATGGTAGATTCATTACTCCATGACTTGCAATTGTTATTTTATTTTTATTTGCATAATCTTTAACCACATTAGTAATTTTTTGATCATTTCCAAATGAATCTGCAATAATTCCAACTGTT
>JBHIUL010000201.1:0-1583 GCA_042138315.1 Nitrosarchaeum sp. | reverse complement strand
ATACTGTATGCTCTGTGGCATGCCTTGAGTTTTTGACTCTGGTTTAGTTCTACTCATTTTAGGATAAAAATGGACAAATAGATATAAAAAATTGAAAACAAACTCAAAACACGTGTAAATGAGTTTTAGAGAATTATCTATGTACTATTCCAAAATTCAACATCTTTGTACTAAAATGATTAATCCCTACAAAATGAATTTTATAGTTATAAAGAAAAGTGCAAATCCACTTAGAAACACAATTCCTGTAAAACTCAAGATTTTCAATATTCTTGATGGTTGAGATTCTTTTTCAAGGAATTTTCCAGTCACCAATCTAAAATTAAAAATTGCAATCACAGGTGCAATTACAAATGATAGAACGGTTGCAAAATCAACTAATTCCTTAAAATTACTTTCAAATAGAAATATTACCATTAGTGCTCCAATTGCTAAAATACACAAAAATACAACATAGAGAACTCGAAATTTTGACGGTTGGGTATCATTGTTTTTTGAAAAAAGTAATTCTATTGTTCGTTTAAGCGATCTAGAGTATCCATCAAAGACTGTGATGATTGTACCAAACATAACAGTGAATGCTGAAGCTGCAATTATGATGTAACTCCAATCTCCAATTGTTTGAGTGTATAAAGTAACAATTTTGTGTGCAAAAAGAGAATTGTCATTCGGTAACTCTTCCCCAGAACCAAAGAACATGTAAGAACCTAAAATTACAAACATTATTGCAAGAATTCCAGTGATGAAATATCCTAATCGAAATTCAAATAGAGTTTCTTTTAATTTTGGTTTGTATTTTGTTTGTTTTATTCTTTCCAATGTCCACAAACTATTCCAGCTTGAAAGATCTACTGCAGTTGGCATCCATCCCATTAATGCAAGTAAAAAGAAGATTCCAGAGATATCCAAAAGTTCTCTAGGTTGAAAACCTGATATTGGTTCTAGTGGACCATGCCATAAAGTCAAAACAAATGCAGATACAGTTGAAATCAATAACACAATTACAATTATCTTGATCAAATTATCAAGAACATGGTACTTTCCTATTGCCAAAACTATAACACATATCCCAAATAAAATTACTATGGTCCACTCTTCAAGAAAATCAACACCAAATAGGTTTTCAAAAAACCCTGCAGTAACAAAGCCTACCGCACCAGTAACAAAAAACATCGATGAAACTGTTAGAATAAAGTAAAGCCATAACACAGGTTTGCCAATCTTCTTGTATCCATCTATGATACTAGTTTGAGTAGAGTTTGCATATCTTGAGCCATATTCAAAGAACGGATATTTTAACAACGTCACCAATATTACAAATCCAATCATCAACAATCCAAAATCGGCCCCTGCCCTAGTTGATTGAATTAGATGCGACACTCCTATCGCTGTACTTGCAAATAAGATTCCAGGACCTGCAGTTTTTGAAAATCTAGAAATCTTTTCATTCATTAGGATTAGACGAGATTAGCATTCCAGTTGTTATTAATCCATCTCCAATTATCTTGCACATTCATGTCTAATTCCGATATCATACGATTATGAAATTAGATATTTGCATGTCATTGCAGTCAGGCAGAATC
>JBHIUL010000200.1:0-1603 GCA_042138315.1 Nitrosarchaeum sp. | reverse complement strand
TGTGTAATCTGTAAAGGCGCTGGTACCATTGAGTTGTTGGGTTCTCAGTGTCCATTTTGTAATGGAACAGGTGAATCAAACAAATTAGCCAAATCATATCTTGATTCACATATTTGTCAATGCGTTTTTCTTGATAGAAAAAAATGTCCTTTATGTGGAAAGAGATGTCATCATGACACTCCAAACAAACCAAAAATATTACTTAGTCCAGATTAAAAATTTTACATTGGTGGAAGTTCGTTTTTTCTATCATGTCCACCAGAACCGAATTTACAATAGAAACATAATTCTGATTCCATGTACTTTAACTGCTCTACTTGAATGGCTCCAAGTTTTAGTGCAATTTTTGTTAAAATTCTATATTTTAATGGCATAGCTGGAATTACCTCTTGAGTATACACTCTGTAATGATCGGGACAGAATTTCAGAGTTATTTTTGATGGCTCCTTGCCTTTCTGATTTACCTGTCTTGTAAAATTGATCTGCTCTCTGATGTATTCATGTTTTGGACAAGGACAATCTTTTCCTCCAGGGTGTTTGTATGCAGGAGTATTTTTCCAATCAAATCCTGGATACTCTTTTTCAAAATCATCCATAGTTACAGTTGGGTGTATTGTGCATATAAAACTTGATCAAATTTTACTTTGATACTTGACCCAAATGTAAATAAACCCCGAAAATTCATCCAAACTAAATGTCGGCTGCTAAAAAGCAAACAAAACAAGATCTTGAAAACAAGATTGCCGAATTAGAAGCTAAATTAGATAAATTGGCAACACAGCTTGAAGCAAAACCAGCACCAAAACCAGCTGAGGTTGCAAAACCAGCACCAAAACCAGCTGAGGTTGCAAAACCTGCTGAGGTTACAAAACCAAAAGGCGTATTGCCAAAAGGTTCTGAACCAAAACCAGCAGATGTGCCAAAACCATCTGAGACAAAAGCATCACCACCAGCTACTGTACAAGCAGCTTTAGAGAATGCTTATCAAAATGCCAAAATGACCGATTTCCATTGGTATAGGGCACATGTAACGGGTTATTCTCCAGCTCCAAACAGATACTTTGTAAGAAGAACTGCTCCTGTAGGTAAAGTACCATCAGGAAATTGGAATGATCAAAAAGCTAAAGTTCCTGGATATACACAACCATCAAACCAGTACTTTGCAACAAGACCTAGACTTGCATATCATCCAGCAGATAAAACATTTGGAGGTTTCAGTGGTGTGACAATGACAGTTGATGGAGTAGTTGCACAAGCTCAAACACAACAAGCACCTCCACCAAAACCAAGTAAAGGCACATTGCCAAAAGGATTCTAATTCAATCATTCTTTTATTTTCTATTTTTGATAAAAATCAATATCCTGATCACATTTGTTGTCATAATTGATATTTGATTTCAAAATTCATTTGTTTTTATTTTATAGTCCGTTTTATATTTATGAAATTTTTACATATTATGATTTATTTTTTCCAATTAATTTTAACTAAATATTCTATCTGATCAAAATGTAAATAAACAATGTAATATTTACTGAAAGGAATGGCAACTAAAAAGCAAACAAAACAAGATCTTGAAAACAAGATTGCCGAATTAGAAGCTAA
>JBHIUL010000199.1:0-1612 GCA_042138315.1 Nitrosarchaeum sp. | reverse complement strand
CCCACGAACTCCTGAGAGACAGGATCACCCATTTTTATGATCTTAAGTCCTGCATGTCCAAAAGCACTGTGTGCTTACTTTGGCCAGGCTTGATTACTCCTCCAAAAAGATAGAATTTTGTGTGAAATTTAACGGTTTAGAGTTTTTTTGGACATAATCAAGAATTATAAGGATTTCAGAATGCTGAATTTTGTGCTTCGATAGCTCAGCCTGGTAGAGCGTTACCTTGGTAAGGTAAAGGTCGCGGGTTCAGATCCCGTTCGGAGCTTATTATTTTCTGTAAGATTCTTTTCAAACTATCTGTATGTCTGATACAAGATTTTATTATATTCAGCCTTAAGAGACAAAATTTGATTTCTTAATTCTATTAAATTTGTACTATGTTTCTCTACCTGTTCGGCAAAGTTAGAGGTTCTTTTAGGATCATGAACCAATAGACGTAGTTGATCTCTTTCATGTGTAATGTCTTTTTCTAATTTAGACATTTGATTCTCAATCTCTATTATTCTGTTGTTAGATTCTGCATTTCCAGCTGGTTGTACAACAATATTATCAGGATTTGTTGCTTTGATTTTGGCAGAAGTCATCAAACAAGCGTTAGGCGAGATTTTATCTCCAAGCTTAACATCAATAGTTTGTCTATCAGAAGATATCGTAATTACTGGAAGTCGTATTAGATTTTTACCAGCACATGCCTCAAAGATTACATCAAATGTATTATCTGCATTAATTGCTCTTTTTGTAGTAATCAAATTAACAGATTCGCCTTCAACTACCTTACCCGTAAAAGATATTTTTTTTGTATCGTATTTTTCTTGAGGGTTAGCATATAGAATAAAATACAGTTTGTAAAGATCATCTTTTGCCTCATTAATTTGATTTCTAATGTCTAGTATTTTCGAACTATAATTAACATCAGGGGACGCCTTATCACCAAGAGATTGTCTTGCAGTAACAAGTTCATCTTGAAGTGATGATATTTTAGACTCTAGATCAAATAGTGCTTTAGAAATATCTCCTTTGTTTAATAATGTGGCTTTAATGCTATGTGGGTCATTTGCAGAGATAAATGCAACACTGATAATACAAGAATTAGGCTCCACATTACTAGGTATTTCATATCGTATTATTTCACTATCAGATTTTAACAGTATATCAGGAACATAGATTTTTTGAGAAAACGCACAAACCTCAAAAGCGAAAGTATAACCAGTTGCAGGGGACTTTAGAGATGATTTACCAAATTGAGTCACTACTGGATCTGCATATAATTTATTTATCTTTCCTAATGGAGGTTTTTCTTTTAATTGCTCAGTCAAAGATTTTTCGTCAAATGATTTTGCCCATCCATTTGATACAAGTTTTGATACATTGTTTGGTTTAAGGCACGCTATAGTGTTTGTTCGTTCTCGAATTACTTTAACCATACCACTTTCACAGACTATATCTTCAAATGGTATACCAATGTTAACCTGTTTTTTTGGCGGAATTATATCTGCAAAAACATTTTGAAAACTTGACACTGACAGCATAAAAGAAATTACAAAAAAAATAAAAATGACAGAAAACAGTTTATTCATAAAAAAGATATCATATTATAAGTTATAAAAGT
>JBHIUL010000198.1:0-1628 GCA_042138315.1 Nitrosarchaeum sp. | reverse complement strand
GGTGGAACAATTAGAAAACTTGAGTATTCCCAAAAAGGTAATGAAAAAGTTAACATAAAAAGAGAAAATCCTCTTTTTAATAGTAATTTACAAGTATTTGAGAGTCATGGATTTGAAATTGCAAAATTACCCGACATTTTACTTGTAATCGGAGAATCTAAAAATTGTAAATTTGAAATTATTCAATATGATAAAAAACCAATTTTTGGAACTCAATTTCATCCTGAAATGAGTGTCGATGGCCAAAGATTAATTCAAAAGTTTTGTTCTATATGATTGATTTTAATAACTCTTAAATCACTTTAATCACGTGGAATCTGGGAATCATCAACTTTTACTTCCTTTAATAGAAGAAGAAAATGTTTGCTTACCTTTACCAATTAATGTAGTTTCAAAATATTGGAATGTTGAACTTTCAATGTCTGAAGCTATTCAAATTGCAAAACAATATTCAAATTTTAATGGAAGCATACTAATTGAAGGCATTGAATCTGCAGAAAGGCATGGACTAACATGTAAAATTATTCGTTCTTCTTTATCTGAATTAAAAAAAATAATAGACATTGGAATTCCTCCTATAGTGATTCTTCCTGGAATTCCTGAAATTACACAGCATGTTTCAGTGATATCTGGATATGATGATGATGAGCAAACAATTCTTCATTACATTCAAAAAGGAAATCAAAAAGGAGAACAACAAGAAGGAGCAATCCCACAAAAAATTTTTGATAAAGAATGGTCTGAAGATGGAAGATTGTTAATAATTTTAGCTCCATCAGATATCTTATCTTCAATAAAACTAGAGAATACCTCAAGTGAAAAATCAAATAGATTGTGTTTTATTTCTGAAAGATTTAACATACAAAAAAACATCTCAGAAGCTATGTTATCTCTAAAACAATCAACTGAATTGGATCCAAACAACCCTACGGCATTTTATTTATTGGGAAGTTTATTTAGTGAACAAAATTCTAATGAATGTATCAAGTATTATGAAAAATGCATCAAAATTAACAATAGATTCTATCTTGCATATAATGGACTAGGTAACTATTATCTAAAATTAAATCAATTTGATAAATCTGAATTCTATTATAGTAAAGCAATTGAAATTAATCCTAAAAGATCTGCAAAAATCTACAAAAACCGTGCTTATGTTAAAGAAAAACAAAAAAAGAACTCTGAAGCAAAAGATGATCTTAAAAATTATTTGAAGCTTTTTCCAAAAGCTAAAGATAGAGGAATTATAGAACAAGCAATCAGAGAATTATAATTATGCGGAGTGCGGGATTTGAACCCGCGACCTTCAGCTTGGGAAGCTGACATCTTACCGAGCTAGACTAACTCCGCCTAACTCAATTTTATTAACTATGATTAAATATCTTGATTGAAAAACAATACTATGGATGCACGTTGTCCTGAATGTGAAAAAGTAGCAATTTTAAATGATGATATCACTATTGTAAAGTGCCCTCATTGTAATTTTGAAGCAGATTATGAAACTTATCTTGAAATTATGAAAGATCAGGCAATTAACATGTCATATGATTATATACCAAAAAGATCCGGTCTTTGATTACCAAAAATTTCCTTTATCTGAACAGTCTAGATGTGCTCCACATTTAGGA
>JBHIUL010000197.1:0-1647 GCA_042138315.1 Nitrosarchaeum sp. | reverse complement strand
TTATTTAGATCAATCACTAAACAATCTGGATGAATAATATTTTCATGAGTTACGCCACAAGCATGACAAAATAGTTTTGTGGGTTCATTGCATATTTACATCTGTGTTCAACTTCTAGTTTTGAAGAACATGTTTTGCAAGATTGTTTTTGCATAAATATGATCTGTTATGTTAGTTTAAAAACAATTCTGAAATTAGAGTAAGATAATTAATACCGTCTATTATTCTGATTCTAAAGAATGAGAATGAATATTAGTTCACACTAATTTTCAATGTCTTTAATACAAACCAAATCATAATTAATACATGAGAAATGACTCTTGTAGAAAATGTGGGTATGGGATGAATGTATATTCAAATTGCCATGTTTGCAAAAAACCAATAGAGTTTGTTTGCCACAAATGCAATCATAATACGGATAAAGAAATTCACTCTGATTGTATAATTCAAAAATCACTACTTTTAGCTTAGAGAAATTTTTGACCATATTACAACAAATTGAAGAATCTGAATTGTTTTGCAGAAATTGTAACACATCAAGATTTGTAACAGATGCTGTAACAGGAGAAGTTAACTGTTCTAACTGCGGCTGTGTAATTTTTGAAAATGTTGAAGATAGGGGATCTGAACGTAGGAATTTTTCTGATACTAGTGATAATACTCGAACTGGTCCTGGATTAACTCTAAAAATGCATGATAAGGGACTTTTTACCATAATAGGATTAAAAAACAAAGATTCTGTAGGGAACCCACTTTCGGCAAAAAGCATTCAAACATTTAGTAGATTGAGAAAATGGGATAGTAGATCACAGACAAAAAATTCATCTGATAGAAGCTTGAGAAATGCACTTCAGGAATTAGATAAAGTTCAATCAAAGCTAGGACTTTCAGACACTGTCATTGAAAGAGCATCTCTATTCTATAGAAAAGCATCAGAAAAGGGTCTTGTTCGTGGAAGAACAATAAAAGGAATTGCTGCTGCCTGCCTCTATGCATCATGCAGAGATCTGGAACACCCTAGAACATTGACTGAGATTGCAGAGCATCTTCTGATTAGAAGAAAGGATATTGCAAGATCATACAGAACACTGTTTAGAGAATTAGGTTTTATCGTATCAATAGCAGATCCAATAAAATCTATTAACAAAATTGCAAGCAAGATGGGATTAAAAGAAAAAACAATACGTAAGGCAGGACAGATTTTAGATAAAGCCGATGAAGCAGGAATTGTTGCTGGTAAAAACCCTGAAATTATGGCAGCTGCTGCTCTTTATGCTGCTTGTATTATTATGGGTGAAAATAAATCACAAAGTGAAATAGCATTTGCAGCAAGCACTAGTACTGTTTCTATAAGAAATAGAATTTTGGAATTTAAAACAAAACTAGACTTATTTTCCACGGTAAAATGACTAACTATTCAAAATGCAAAAAATTTATCAACCGAATCTATTTCTAAAATAAAATTATGTGAAGACAATTTGTTTTAGTTGGAATGAAATTGAGGGTAAGTTCTCCAGAGATAAAAATACTGCAAAAGCATTATTTTCTAAATACTAAATAAACAAACCATCTCCATTCAAAATTTTATTTTTTATACACTATCTGAGTTTTTATGAAGATAAACCAATAATGAGTAATATTTCTTCA
>JBHIUL010000196.1:0-1649 GCA_042138315.1 Nitrosarchaeum sp. | reverse complement strand
TTCATAAGTTTTGGGACAAACATGTAGACCAGTAAAATTATTTCAATTCTTCCTAGAATCATTAAAAATCCAAATACTATAGTTATGAATGGATTGAGTGCTGCTGTAACTGTTCCTGCCACATGCCCTGTAGTTGTTATTGCAGAGACTCCATCAAAGAAAGCATTTTGAAAGTCATATCCGATAGTGTACATGTATGTTGCAACCAATAATGGAATGATTACTGAGGTTGCTAGTATTATTATTCCTACTATGATGTCTTTTTTATCTGATTCTGATATTTTTACAGATTTTCTGTTAAAAACATGTCTTACTTTTGCAAGATGCATAAATCTGAAGATCTTTATGCCACCTGCTGTGGAAAATCCACAACCTCCAATTATCATAGCTGTAATCATAACTGTGTACGCTATTGGATTCAAATTCTCAAGATTTGTAGTTGCAAACCCTGTAGTTGTACTGGCTGAAACCATGTTGAATACTCCATCTAACCAATTTACATCCATTGAAAGTATGAATATTGTACAAAATATAACTAAAAGACAAAAATAAACTAGAACCTCTTTTGTTAAATTGACTGAAAGAAATTTTGTTCTTACAAATGCATAATGAAATCCAAATGGTAATGCGCCCAGCATCATTGCTCCAATAAGTATGATGTATCTTGGCGTTGAAAATTCTGCAAATATTTTAGAGTCTGGACTTGTTCCTCCCGTGGATAGTGCACTAAAAGACAGAGCAAAATCATCTAATATTTCACCGCCGCCAAAATAAAACAAGAGTAGTGCAATTATTACTGCATAAATTGAAAATATGATTGTGATTATTGAAAATAATTCTTTTAGGTGTGGCACATTCCCTGAAATGAATCCTTTCATTGTCTTGACTCTTTTTTCTGGATAAAACACTGTCACAATCAGATAGATGAAACTTAATCCTCCTACAAACTGTGCATACCCTCGATAAAATGTGAAACTTCGCGGTAATTCTTCTGGATGCTCTACTAGTGAATAACCTCCTGTTGTAAATCCTGCTGAACTCTCAAAAAATGCATTTGCAAATAATTCTATAGGATCATTTGAATCAAATTGTATTACAAAAAGCTGTGGTATCATGCCAAATAATACTAAAATCATAAAACTTGCAAAAACTAGAATTGCAGTACCTCTTAACGTGATGGATTGCTTTTCTCCGTACGAATTCATGAAAAAGCCTGAAACTATTAACAGTACTGACATTACGTATATTCCAGTTGCAACGACAGGATCATTTAGTAATGTTGCAATGATTCCTGGAATGAACATTAATACTCCTGTAAATTGCATGACGACACCTAGATTCCAAATAACGCCCCAGAGCGTAGATTGTTTTTGTTGTTTTACTAGTGATTTTCTAACAAGATTGACTATTGTATCCAAGTAAAGTATTCCTACGACTACATTACTATTTGATAACACTGCCAATTTTCTAATCTTCTTTTCACGCATTATTTCTAATGCATCTGAAAGAATTTGATCTTCTCTGATGGTAATTAATGGAAATACCATGATGTCTCCCAATGTTGTTTTGTAAGGATTGACTAGTGATTCACTCACTTTTGTCAATATGTCTTCATCTGTAACTATCCCTACAGGACTATACGAATCATC
>JBHIUL010000195.1:0-1656 GCA_042138315.1 Nitrosarchaeum sp. | reverse complement strand
TCCATTAAAAATAAAACACTTCACGTAATTGAAGATGCCACAGTTCCAGTAAATCATCTTCCAAAATTATTTTTATTGATTAATAATATCAATCAAAAGTTTAACACGAAATCCATTGCATATGGACATGCAGGCAATGGAAATATTCACATTAGATTAATTCTAGATGAAAAAAAGACAGAAATAATTAAAAAAATTGCAGATGAATATTTTACCGAGGTAATCAAAATTGGAGGAACAATAACAGGGGAGCATGGAGATGGGTTAGCAAGATCAGAATATGTTAAAAAACAATATGGGCTAATAAATTATAAAATTTTCAAGGAGTTAAAAAAGCAGTTTGATCCTCACAACATACTAAACCCTGGAAAGATCATATCTCAAAAAAGTACAATAATCAAGAATTTAGTAAATGTATAAAATACAACAATATTCTGAAAATAGGTACAAAAAAAAATTACCTCAAATCATTAGTTTAAGCATTTAGCAAATTATTCTTTCGTAGGGTCTCGGCTTAAAATATTTAGAACATGTTGTATGATTTGTTTTTGTCCACCTTCATGTAGATCCATTCTTGTTGTATCAGAGCCCATACTTACAAAAATAAGATTATCATCACCTAATGGGAAAGTGATTCGGGTAATTTTTTCAAATGCGGCAACCGCATACAGGCCTTTTCCTATTTTTGGGCTTAGTTGCTTTCTTGCTTTCCAAGCGTTAGCAGCTCGTTTAAGTGAAGATGCAGTTTCTTCTTCAGACAAAAAATTTCTCACACCAGAACGGTGATTTACAGTGATAATATTTCCATCTGCATCAGTGATTACACTGTGTCGGATATTTACATCAGAATCCATTATTATTTGTAAAAGTTTTTCAAAGTTCATGTTCGTAAATGGTACTTTAGGTTATTTACAGTAGTTTTTACAATCTCTGCAATCTTTTCATACATATGTATTGTTTCTTCATTTAGAAATAGATCTTTTTGCAATCTCCATGTAGATTCAATTATAATTTTAGAGTTAGTAGTGGAAAAATTCAATTCAGGTTGCGGTAAAGAATATCTTGAAATGGTAATCGTTCTTTCATTCAATAAACAGTTCATCATTAATTGTCGTAAAACTTGATTAGAATCCAACGCATCAGCAACATTATCACGTACTAATCCTGGAGGTAATGTAGTTAATTTTTGGTAACCACTCCAAATAAAACTCTCAACATTTGAATGAAACATTCCTTTCTTTATTGTTGTAAGAGTGCCCATATCAAAAGGTCCTAACTTTATTGACTCTGGAAAAGAGAGAAAGAATCGAATTTTCCACCAAGAATGTATATGAACCCCCATTCCAGCATAACCCCCAACTGCAAAATCACAATTTGCAAATTCTTGTTTTTTAATCAGATGAATATAATCAATGGGTGAATTCGTTAACTGT
The DNA here is from genome assembly GCA_042138315.1 of Nitrosarchaeum sp. Lineage (GTDB taxonomy): Archaea > Thermoproteota > Nitrososphaeria > Nitrososphaerales > Nitrosopumilaceae > Nitrosarchaeum. Next base: position 223 of record JBHIUL010000195.1, on the reverse strand, counting down.
AAAGAACCGGCACTACAAATTCCATCAGTAGTTCCTAAAAGATAACATTCTTTGAAACCGGATTCAAAATCTAATTTTTTGTCAGGTATTTGAAACCGTAAACCAACATGTTCTAGGGATTTTTGAAACTTCTCAAAAACAGGATCTGTATTTATCAACATTGTCATTAATTATATAATGAACTAGCTAAATATAAGGGGATTTTCTTAATTAGTTAATATAT
>JBHIUL010000194.1:0-1661 GCA_042138315.1 Nitrosarchaeum sp. | reverse complement strand
ACTAATGGACCTTCTTCTACTGCAAAATTTAAATTTTGGAAATATTCTATAATTCTGTCCATTGTTAATGCTACAGGATGAACTGCACCACATGAAAGCTCATTATTGAATTTTGTTACATCAATTTTATCAGCTTTTAATTTAGCTTCAAGTGCTTCTTTTTCTAAAACAATTTTTTTTGCTTCTAATGCTTCTGTGATTTGCGCTTTTTGTTTATTTAAGTTTGCTGCAAATTCTTTTTTTTCAGGACCTGGAATATCCTTCATTTTTGCAAACTGTGCAGTAATAACACCTTTTTTACCTAAAGTCTCAACTCTCAAGTTTTCTAGTACTTCAAGTGATTCGGCACTATTGATTTTTTCTAGCCATTGCGTCACTTTTGTTCTCCTGCTGTATTGTGTGTATCTATAATTTTCAGGGATTATACTCAAAAATTTATTAGAGATTGGTTATAATATTTTTTAAACTATTTAAAGGGAAATCTATGTGTATTTTTTGCAAAATTGTAAATGGTGAAATACCTAATCAAACAGTACTTGAAGATGAAAACTTTTTAGCATTTAATGATATTAATCCAGCTAGAAAAATTCATGTTTTAGTTATTCCAAAAGAACATTATGATTCATTTGATGTTGTTCCACCAAAGATTATGGCAGATATGACTGAGTTTATTCAAAAAACAGTTTCTAAATTAGGTATTAGAGAATCAGGTTACAGATTAATTACAAATATTGGAAGTGATGGAGGACAAGAGGTTCCACACTTACATTTTCATATAATTGGTGGAGAACCAGCTGGAAAACTAGTTAGATAGGAGTTTAATAAACTCTTATCTTAACCTTCAAATCTTCCTAAGTTCATAAGTTTTTCATATTTTAATTGAAGTCTTTGTGCTGGAGTTAATTTTTTTAATTCTTCCAAAGTAGAGATGAAATAATCACCTAAAGCTTTAATCGCCTCATCTTTTTGTCTGTGAGCACCAATTAAAGGTTCATTTACTACATCATCAACTAATTCTAATTCTTTTAGGTTTTCAGCTGTAATTTTTAATGCATTCGCTGCAGTTTCAACTTTTGCTGGGTCATTCCATAAAATTGCACTACAACCTTCAGGAGATATAACTGCATATACAGAATATCTCATCATAGCTAATTTATCAGCAATAGAAATTGCTAAAGCTCCACCTGAACCACCTTCTCCAATTACAACAGATACAGTAGGAACTGTTAAATCAGAAAATTCATATAGATTTTTTGCAATAGCTTCTGATTGATTTCTCTCTTCAGCTCCAATTCCAGGATATGCACCCGGAGTGTCCACTAACATTAAAATCGGAATTCCAAATTTTTCAGCTAGATTTGCAGCTCTTAAAGCTTTTCTATATCCTTCAGGACTTGGCATACCAAAGTTTCTTTTGATTTTACCTTTAGTTCCTCGTCCTTTTTGTTCACCAATAACCATAACTTTTTCATTACCAATATAACCTAAATAACAAACAATAGCATGGTCATCAACATAGTGTCTATCACCATGAATTTCATATGCATTTGTCATTAATCCATTGATATAGTCCATTGCATATGGTCTATCAGGATGTCTTGCTAATTGAAGTTTTTGATAATCACTTAAATTTTTAAAAGTTTTTTCAACTTCTTTTTCTA
>JBHIUL010000193.1:0-1711 GCA_042138315.1 Nitrosarchaeum sp. | reverse complement strand
ACGGTGCTTTAGATTTTTTCAAAAACAATACAACTAAAACTACTATCAAAAGCATTGCAGCGATAATAACATAAACAATCCATTCGGGTAAATCAAGGTCTACAATATTTGAAGTTTTATCTGGAGAATCAACATTGATTGTCAAGGTATTCTTCCCTTCTGAATATCCTTCTGCAGTTGCAATAAGATTAAGAGAAATACTAGGCCCATTTGTTGCAGTTAATCGGACAACAGCGCTTCCATCAGCACCAGTTCTAACAACGCCTGGATCAACAGTTGAATTTCCGTCAGTCTTTATTTGAATCGATGCGCCTGGTACAGATTCAGCATTTTCATCATCAATAAACAATTTAATTTCAATTGGTTGGTCAACTGGAATTTTATCATCTAATCCACTAGTGAATATTTTCAATTGAGTTAATGAGGAACCTGTATGTAGTGTATCGTCAGTACCAATTACACCTTTTGCGCTAGCTGAAATTATAGAATCGCCTATCACACCAGTAGTTTTAATTGGAAATGAGATATAAGAAGCACCAGATGAAATAATTGGATTATTAATTATCTTAGCAATGTTTTCTTTAGATGAAATAATTTTTGGTTTAACATCAAAGGATGGAGTTATAGGATTATCTTGCAGATCAACTAATTGTACAATACCCAAATTATTTTTATGATTTGCATTAATGGTAGGTAGTGGAAGCAATATCAACATTTTAGATGAAGGTTGGGTAACAAATTTTTTTTGTGTTTCTAGTGATAAATCAGCACCTTCACCAATAGGAATGACTTTCAAATTTAATGAATTTTCTTTTTCAGTTATTGTAAAAGAATCGCTACGGAGTTTGGAAAATGCAAAGGTGTTATCTTTTTTGATTTCAATTACCCCATTAGTTGGAGTAATAAGATATTTTGAATCATGTTTCAATACTTTCGGTCTATTATGACTGTCAATTGCAATTAAAAATACATCAAAATTCCCTTCACGATCAAACAATATCACATCTTGCCCAGTTGGTGAAAAAATTCGGGCTTCTTTTTGCTTTAATGTATTTACAACTTCAGTCAAAACTGAACCAGAGCCGATACCCTGTATAGAAGCAGAGATTAATGCAGACCCACTTTTTTGTCCAGAGGATATAATAGCAGTTCCAAAAGAATTACCAGCCTCAATTTTTCCAATATCCTTAACCATGATTAATGTATTATCTGCAGTTAAAACATTTAATTTTTTTACATATCCGTCAGCATAATAATTTTCGTTTGTTTGTAATGGATAAAATTCACCATCAGATAGATCATCAATGGTATTAATTATTTTATCTTCATCAGTATTAGTTACCATATTTTCATTGACATCATCAACATCAGTTTCTACTGCAACTATTTGATATGTCACAATACTAGTTGCATTGCTAGGCATTTTTTCAGGGATGAAAAGTTGCACATCTTTTTTATTTATTTTATTATTATCAGTTGTAATAGATTTACCTACAGTTGAAAATGTATCAGTTGCAATACCATATCCTTCGGCACTTACACCAATCACAATATTATTTGCAAGTAAACTTGAAAGATTCAAGTCTTGTCTAAGGTAAAAACCAAATTGGCCTTTTTTTATCACGGTTTTTACTTTTTTCATAGTGTCATCTAATTTATTGCCTATTGAATATTGATCATTTGAGAAAAAATTTAATTGAATATCTTCAGG
>JBHIUL010000192.1:0-1718 GCA_042138315.1 Nitrosarchaeum sp. | reverse complement strand
GTACTTGCAAGAGCATTAGCATTAAGACCAAAAATAATCATTGCAGATGAGCCTGTATCGATGTTGGATGTATCCATAAGAGCAGAAATGCTAGAATTAATGCACGAATTACAAAAAAAACACCAGATTTCTTTTGTATACATAACTCATGATTTAGCCACTGCCAGATACTTTGGTCAAAGAATAGGAATTTTATATCTTGGAAAAATTGTAGAGACGGGATTAATTGATGAAACATTGTTAAAACCAAAACATCCCTATACACAAGCACTTATTGATGCAATTTCAGAACCAGATCCTGAAAATCTTAACAAAGAAAAAAAGATCAGAATCAATGAACCGCTAGACATTGATGTTTATGTTGGATGTAGGTTCAGAGCAAGATGTCCATATGCTATTGAAAAATGCAATGATGAACCAAGTTTAGAAATGATAGCAAAAGACCATTTTGTTGCATGTTATGTTAGTCTAGATTAGGATGTTTTAACAGATGGCATTCGCTTGTCTTTGTAAGTAACAACATAAGACACACCATTTTTTGGATAAACACCATAGATTAGTTTGGCTTTTTGTATCACAGAATCTTTTAGAGAAACCATAATGAATTGGCTTTCTTGAGAACGCTCTTCTAAAATTTTTGCTAGTCTTTCAGAGTTTGGTGCATCAAGATGGGCATCAACTTCATCAAAGAGATAGAAAGGAGATGGTTTTAGTTTTTGAAGTGCCAAAACAAAGACAATAGCAGCTAATGTTTTCTCACCTCCACTAATTGAAGTAGACTCTCTTTTTGGTTTATTTGGAAATTGGATCATATAAGAAATGCCAGAGTTGAAAATATCATCTTCGTTTTGTAATTCAAGCCAAGCATTACCACCAGTCATTTTACTAAAAATAAGACGAATCTCTTTGTCTACTTTATCAAATGCATCTAAGAATGTTTGACGTTTGTCTTTTTCAATATCTTCAATGAACTTTACAATAGAGTTTCTTTCTTCCTCCAATGAATTTTTACGCACAGACATAGAACGATATCCATACGAAACTTCAAGATATGTTTCAGGCGCCTTTGCATTTAGAGCATTAAGGGAATTCAATTCAGTGGTTAATCCATGCACTATAGAGTCAACATCAAATGTCTCCATATTTTTATCAAATCCAAAAGAGGAAAGAAGTGCATTCAATTTACTTTCATTTTCAATCAAATCACGTAAGTCACGAGTCAATGAATCAGATTGTCTTTCCAAGGAATTAATTTCCTTTGTAAGTTCTTTGTCTTTTTCAGAAAGAACTTTTAATTTATCATCATATTCCTTGAGTTGTCCTATAGATGAACCAGATGTAGATATCAAGTCTTGTTCTTTTTCTCTTAACGTTACAAGTAGTGCAGTTTTAGATTCTTTTTTCAGATCTAATTCTTTAATTTTGTTTTCTAATTCCTGGTGCTGTAAGTTTAATGAAGATTCTTCATCGTAAAGACTTTTTATTTGAGATTTTTTTCTATTATCTTCAGTTTGTAATGTAGTTAATTGTGAATCTTTATCACGATATTCATTCATTATTGTGGTGTATAATTTCTCAAGGTCAGACTTCTTTTCATTTACTCTAGACAATTCATTTGCAATACGTGTTTGCTCGCCACTGGCATAGTTCTCTTCAACAATTGCAATTCTTTCATTAAGAGAAACAATATGAGATTCATGAGAAGAAACCTCCACAAG
>JBHIUL010000191.1:0-1725 GCA_042138315.1 Nitrosarchaeum sp. | reverse complement strand
TTTGTGTTTCAGTAGGTTTTGATTTTGGCAGTACAATATCCAAAACACCATCAGTTAGTTTTGCAGATACTTTGTCAGATATTATTTTCTCAGATAATGGAAGAGATCTATAATAAGAGACATGACTTCGTTCTTTTCGAAGGTAATTTGTTTTCTTTTTCTCAGACTCTTCTTTATGTTCTGCAGATACTTCAATAGAGTTTTCAGTTACGTTAAGTTTTATTTCGTTTTTCTTTATTCCAGGAACATCCATTTTTACGCGAAATTGACTACCCTCGTCTATAACATCACATGATGTATTGGATATTTTTGGCATTGAAATTGCAGGAAATGATGAAAGTGTTTTTTCCATATCTTTACGAAAATTGTCTATCGATCTCTCAATGTCAGTCCAGCTTGATGTCAATAATGGAGTAATTCCAGTACTTTTTTTTGGAACGTTTTTTGTTTTAGACATTAAAGACTTAACCTGTTAGAGATATTTAACAAGAATAATAAATTATCAATAGTGATAATAAAATGAAAATTGTTAATTTAAAACAATTGACATACACAGCAAGTTAAAATAAATATGATTTTACCTATTTTTTCCAAATGCGCCCTGATGATCACTTAGACAACAAGAACATTGTTTTATATAACATTCAGAGGTTTTTTCATGACCGCACGAACCACAATTACAAAATTGATTAGTCATGACATGTTAATTCATCAACAGTACTTAATCAACACGTATGATTCTCAATATTAAGAACGGAAAAACAAACTGTTCTTTGCAAAATGTTACAACGCATATTATTTCTGCCCAATAGCATTCATTTGATCAAGATTGCCATAAAATTCATCTATGAATGATGAAAATTGGAAAATAGGAACTATAGGTACACGATCTATAAAATCAATTTTATCATGATATAACGTTACAATTACAGGTACAGCCATTGCACCAGGAGTTTTTAAGATGTAATGTTTAGTTCTTGCTATTTGTTTTTTGACTGCAAGAGACAAAGAAGAAGAGCTATAACGTTTCCAATGTTTGCAATCAATAAGTATTGCAATACCTAAGCGAATGCCAATCACATCAATTTCCATTCTAGGTTTTGTAAGAATTAGATTTTTAATAATTGCAAAATTTTTAGAATATAGAATTTCAGCAACTAAGCCCTCAAAATCTTTCCAAGTAAGGATAGTCGAAATTTCATCTAGCGGACCACCGCTTTTTATTAATTCAATAGCAGCTTTTAGTTTATCACCATCTTCAAAATAATATTTGTTTTCTTGTTTTGTTCCAATACCTTTTTTGATGTATTCATCTAGAATTTTTTGTGAATCTTGAACGCTTGTTTTTGTAATTGCAGTAAAATCTTCAACAGAAATACCACCAGGAATAAGTCCAGATAATCCAGATAACATATTTTTATTAAATTTCATATTATTTTTCTCTGATAATTAAGACGATATAGGTTTTAGGAGAAGAAAGTGAGATTTGTACGAAATAGGTTTTATTACAACTAACCCAAATAATCATCATGAAATTATTGCTAGTATTCATACTAGCTGTTACAGTTGTGTTTTCAATACATAATGAAACATTTGCAGAAAAGAGCACATATTTTGATTCTGTAAGATTTATCCAATATTTAGACGAAAACACAGCACTAGAAGAAGTGAGAAGTGGAAATTTAGACATTTACTATAACAAAATCCCCTCAGATAGATTAGAAA
>JBHIUL010000190.1:0-1763 GCA_042138315.1 Nitrosarchaeum sp. | reverse complement strand
GTATTTACATCATCGTCAATTACAATACACGATATCAATATTTCATAGTATGAAGATCATTATTTAAACACCTGTATTTTTCATAACATCATACTGAATATATTGCAATATTAGTCATATATAACATAAAGAACATAATTTCTTAAATTAGAGAGGATCAAGAATCAAACATTGAATTCTAGTGTCAAATTAAAACTAGTTGCGATATCCACAATTATCATTTTTACCATATTTGTGTATGTATCATTTGTAAACGAGATGAAAAAAATTCCAACAAAATATGAAATAATATCAGAACATGAAGGTAAAGACCAAGTATTGGAATCAATTGGAGGTAATCTCTCACAGCCGTTTTGGATTAGAGAAACATTACGAGAACATGTGACTAGCATTAATGGTGATATTTTGGAAATTAAATCCAGAGTGATAGGGGTAGATTCTGCAACTAATCAGATTGTCTTTGATAGTTCTCAAATGTTTTCAGTGGATAGATCTAGTAGAAAACACCAAAATACAGATGAATATTTTACATTTCCCCCTAATGTTAAAAAGAAAAACTATGAATTTCTGTATCCCATGATGTTTACCACAACAACATTTGTTTTTGATAAAGTTAGCACAGTAAATGATCTTGAGGTTTATGATTTTTCATGCACATACAAAGAAGTTGATGTATCTTCGTCTTTTCCACAATTTCCATCTAAAAAAATCCTCTCAGATGGAAGATGCTCAATATCTGTTGAACCCACAACTGGAATAATTGTTTCGTTTTCAAAGGAATGGGATGACTATTTTGTGGAAAATGGAATAAAAGGTGAGCAAGTAGAGATAGGAGGTAAGCACACTACAGATTATTCAAAAGCAATTTTAGTATCCAATGCAAAATCTACAAAATCCCTCTATTATTTTTTGGATGTGATACTTCCAAGTATGATAATTATAATTATGGTCATCGTATTGCTTGTGATTATTTTGTTTGAAAAAACAAAAAATCAATCAAAAATAATAATTAAAACACAGACAGAATTGATTAAAAAAGAAAGGCTTTCAGCCATAGGAGAAATTACTGCAAGAATATCACATGATTTGAGAAACCCACTAAGTTTGATTAAACTAGCAACTGACAACATTCAGATGCGAGTTGAAAAAAAGATAGACCCAAAATTAGAAGAATATATTCCAATGATAAATGATGCAGTTTTTAGAATCACTCATCAAATAAGCCAAGTGTTAGGATTTGTCAAAACAATGCCTCTTGATATGAAATTAGTATCAATTTCAAAAGTCTTGAATGATTCTATTCGATACACACAGATTCCAAAAAATATTTCATTACAACTGCCTGAAAAAGAATTTTCTCTTATGGCAGACAAAATTCAGTTGGCAATTGCATTTGAAAATATTTTATCTAATGCAGTTGATGCCATAGGGGAAAACAGGGGAATGATCACAATACGTGCAAAAACTGAAAAAAATAATCTGATAATGGAATTTGAGGATTCGGGTAGCGGGATACCAAAAGAAAGTATGGATAAACTGTTTAATCCACTATTTACAACCAAATCTCACGGTACAGGTCTTGGGCTTTCCAGCGTACGTGATATTGTAAACGCACATGGTGGAAACGTATCTGTCAAATCTCCTCCCACTGTATTTACAGTGATTTTACCGTACAATAATATCAAAAAAGAATCTTAATGAAAAAATCAACAGTATGTTTTTCGTGAATATCCCTCCAGTTTAGATCGGTATCAAGTTCATAA
>JBHIUL010000189.1:0-1770 GCA_042138315.1 Nitrosarchaeum sp. | reverse complement strand
GTAAATCATGAAACTGCAAACAAAGACACAGAAGGAATAGAACATCATCTAAATCCCAAAACAATAAAACAGTTAAGAAAATTTATTACGTTTTTAAAATCAAATCCAAAAATATTAGACAGTTTTAAAAATCCTTGAGGATTATTTGAATATCATTTTGAGAAGAAGCATTTTTCATAATATTTCTTGCAGCTTCAGAGCGCTTGGGGATTAAGATTTCACCTTTTTTTCCAATTCTAACAGATGTAACATAATTATCATGCACATAGATATCAGCATGCATTGAGGAATATTCTTTTCCAACACTTAGAGACAAGGCAGTTTTAGATTCTGAAAAAGTAAATGCCAATCCATCAGACATGTCAGGAGTAGAAGAATTTCTTTCTACAACATCAATGTGAATTTTCAAGAACTTTTCAATTTCATTTATGTTAGAGCCACCTTTTCCAATAATTGACGGCATTGACTGCTTGTTGACAAAAACTTTGGCCCTATTATCAGATAATATCTCAACTTTTACTTGAGGATCAAATTTCTTAAATGTATCTCGTATTTTGTCTTCTGCAAGTTTTTCAATTCCAACTTTTTGTGCTTTTTTTGAGACTGGAACTATAACATTTTCCTCTCCAAAAGTATAGATTTCATGTTCCAATACATTATCAGCAAAATTTCTTATCTCAATTACAGGTCGTGCTAAATCAGATTCAGTCATTCCAGTGGGAACTTTTACTACAAGTTCCAAATCATAGATTTTGCTAATGTGTCCATCTTTGACAAAAACTACTGTATCTATGACATTTGGTATTATTCCAAGCTCAATTTTTCCAATAAAACGCTGAATTGCATCCAATGGTGAATTTGCATGAACAACACCAACCATTCCTACTCCAGTTAGCCTTAGATCAGCAAATGTACGAAAGTCTTCACGTCTCCTTACTTCATCAAAAATTGTATAATCAGGACGAACCAATAATAAAATATCAGCGCTATTATCAAAACTACCATCTAATTTTGTATATTGGGTAATTCCAGGATCTACTTGGAGATCACGTGGAGATTCAAATGTTTTTACAATCTTTCCAGTACCGTGATAAAAATTAGCAAGACTAGATGCAAGTGTACTTTTTCCAGAACCGGGTGCCCCAGAAATTATAATTCCTTCAGCTCTATCAGAGAATCTCTTCATTAATTCTTCAGATATATCATAATCATCAAGTGTCAATTTTACAATAGGATGAACTATTGTGATTTCAAATGCTTCAGAGAATGGAGGATATGTAATAGCAATTCGGTAATCATTGTATTGAATTACAGATGCGCCAGTTTTTGAAATTTCTACAGTACTAGAATCAATTGTAGTTTCTAGAATCTGAGAAGAGATGAATTTAAGATATTCCTTAGTTAAAATATCATCAGATAATTTTGTTAAAATAAAAGAACCAGGTTTTCCTTTTTTTGCCATAGGCGGCATATTTTCTTTAAGATGAACACTCATCGTTTCGGAATCAAAAAATTTTAAAAACTCCAAAACAAGATCTTTCAAGGCGGGTTTTACAAATACGGATTCCAATCCCTCTGCCTGTGCAACTAGATGTTGAACATGATCAGAGGTATAAAGAACGGCATGGTTTTGTTTTGCAACATCTTTGATTATTGCATCGATTCTGCCAGTATCAGCCATGCGAATATCCTCAGAAGTTGGATGAGTTCCAACAACAGCAACAGTCAAACCAAAATTATTAGACATATCTTGAATTTTTTTTATTATTT
>JBHIUL010000188.1:0-1805 GCA_042138315.1 Nitrosarchaeum sp. | reverse complement strand
AACTTTACAGACACTCAAGTTATTTCATCTAGCCTTACTACAACTGAACCAATACTTGACAGTCTAATTTCAATTAATAGCACATTTAGTTCTAAAACTAACAGCACCATACAAATTAAAAATAATGCAACTGCTAGTCTTTCAAACCTTACAATCTCCACTTGGATTAAACCTGATTACTCACAAGGTTCTCCTGAATTTACTATACTAAGCAAAGAGAATTCCTTTTCATTATCACTTAACAATAAACTCCAACCATCAAAGATTGCTACCTTTTCAATTTATGACGGAGTTAAATGGGAATCTATAGAATCTAAAAATCAAATTCAAGAAAAATGGACCAATATTATCTCAACATATGATGGAAAAACAATCAAGATCTATGTTGACGGGCAACTTGAAGGTACCAAAAAACTAACTGGAGTATCTTCAATCTCAGTAAAAGGAAAACTCATTGTAGCACCTACTGATTCCATTAAATCATCATCTGATATTGTAATAGGTGCATCCTTGCATACTAAAAAAAGTGTAAGTTTACCATCCAATTACTTTTCAGGTAAAATTGATGACGTACAATTATTTGATAAATCATTGACAGATAAACAAATAACAGATCACTATAATCAAACCAATCAAAGCTATACAGAAAGAATTGATGAGCTTTCTATTGATGAAATACTTGCTCAAATTGAAGCAGAAATGAATATCGGGCAAGATATTTCTCAATCTAACAATACAACAACTATAGTAACTATTCCTGAAATAACAATTATTGGGAATAGTACTGATCTTATCTTTCCAGATTTACTTAGAGAACAATTAACTGTAAATCCACAACTCACATCTTACAAAGAAACATACTTGATTAGTGAAAATCCTGAATTCAATTTAGAATATTTCAATGAAAGTGATTCATTGATGCTGGAAATTGCTCAAATTGAATTGTCAACAGATATTTTGGTTTCTCAAACAGAACAAAGTCTCAATGAAATAGAAAATCAAACATCTTCTCAAGGCACATCAACAACATTAGGTTTCTTGTTTGGATTAGAAAAAATGTTGTTTGTACAATTTGCTGATGCTGCAAAAGCAGATGATATTGAACAACTAAAAATTGATTTACTAGAAGCAAAAATGCAATTGGAACAAATTAAATCATCTATAAATGAACTCAAACAACAAAACAGTCTTGACGAAAAAACAATTAACAATTTTAAACATCAATTAAAAGATATTACTGAAAAAACAAAGAACATTGCTGCAAGTTTATCCAAGAAAAATATGAAATTACAAGGAGATAATCTTGTTAATTCTGTAACTGATGCAGAAAATACTAGCAATTTATCTACTCTTGATTCCGTACAAAAAGGAAAATGGAAAGATAATGATACAGAAGTAAATGTTGAAGTATTTGATTATTCTGGAAAGAAAGTCTCTCTTAACTCTGAAATAAAACAATCAAGAGAAGGAAAATATGCAATCAAACTTTTACCAGATCAGAGCTTAAAACCTGGAATTTACAAAGTCATATCTAAATTTACAGTAAACGGAGAAGAGAAAACTGCTGAAAGTCAGTTTGTATGGGGACTTGTATCATTGAACACCAAAAAAAGTATTTACAAGCCAGGAGATGTTGCTGATTTTGTTATTGTTGTACTAGATAGATATGGCCATCCAACTGGTAATGCAAATCTCATTATGACTATTACTAGTCCAACAGGCCAAACAAGTACTCTCTCATCAAATAATGAAATTACATCTGGAGATGAAATTGGTTTTTATGATGCCAAGTATATAACATCTGA
>JBHIUL010000187.1:0-1829 GCA_042138315.1 Nitrosarchaeum sp. | reverse complement strand
ATAACAAAAGGAAAATACAAATGGAAAAAATTAACATAGAAAAAGTTGATTCAGTTAAACTTTATAAAATTAGAAAAATGTTAGAAGAATTATCACAAAAATCAGGTAGAGGTACTGAATTAATTAGCGTATACATTCCAAAAGGAAAACAATTACATGAAATTATTAGCACATTACAACAAGAACAAGGAACAGCAGATAACATAAAATCAGATCTTACAAGATCACATGTGGTAGATTCACTAGGTAAAGTTGTTCAAAGACTAAAACTATTGAAAAAAACGCCTGAAAGGGGATTGGTGATGTTTTGTGGAGCATTACCGCCAGAAGGAGGCGGTCCTTTGGGAAGTGAAGTTGTAAAAGTTTGGGAGATCGATCCACCAAAAGATTTGAAGCAGTATCTGTACAGATGTGATGATCATTTTCACGTAGATATTCTAAAGGATATGTTAAAGGACGACAATCTTATCGGGTTTTTAGCAATTGATGCAAAAGATGCAGGATGGGGACTACTTCACGGAGATAAAATTGAAGTGTTATCACAGACGGGTTCTGGAGTAGCAGGAAAACACAGACAAGGTGGACAATCTGCAAAAAGATTTCAAAAATTAAGAGAGATGGAACTATCATATTTTTACAATAGAGTAGCTGCAACTACTCGAGAATATTTTATTGATATTTATCCAGTTAAAGGATTAATTATTTCAGGACCAGGTCCTACAAAAGAAGATTTCATCAATGGAAATTATTTAGAATATAGATTACAAAACATGATCATAAATACACTAGATTGTGGGTATTCTGGCGCAGAAGGAATAAGAGAGGCATTTGCAAAGTCGGCAGAACTTCTTTCAGATTTTAGAATGGTTGAAGAGAAAAAGCTAATCGAAGACTTGTTCAGAGAAGTAAACTCACATTCAGGATTGGGAGTGTATGGATTGCAAGATGTTATTGAACTTCTTAAAAACAATGTAGTAAAAATTCTAATCATTACAGATGATACGAATTTAAATCGAGTTGAAGGAAAATGTCGCCGATGTCAACACATACAGGAAACAATTCTAGAAAGAAGGGATGTAATTCCAAAAAAAACAGAGTTTACAAGCAATCCATGTCCAGGATGTAATTCAATGGAAGTTGAAGCCAACGAGCAAGATATTGTAGATTATTTAGAATTACTTGCCGCAAAAACAGGAAGTAGGTTAGAAGTAGTATCAGGAAGTGCAGAGCACGGAGTTATGTTATCAAGTTTAGGCAAGATTGCTGCAATACTTCGATACAATCCAGGTCACGCTAAGTAAGAAGTGATTTAATTTTTTTTGCCAGTGTAGACAATTCTTCATCATTTGATATGGAACGTTTCGTCCAAATTGTTCCTTTATGATTATACCTTGGAATGATATGAACATGTACGTGTGGAATAATTTGTTTTGCAGCTTTGCCGTTATTTTGCCCAAGACTAAATGCATCTGCACCAGTGGCAGTTAAAATCGCATTTGCTATTTTTGGAATAATTGAAAATAATTCACCTACCATGTTAGAGTCCATATCAGTAATTTTTTCATGATGTTTTTTTGGGACCACTAAGCTATGACCAAGATCAATCGGATATTTATCTAAAAATGCAACATGTGATGCGTCCTCATATAAAATATGACCAGTTCTAACACCAGACATTATATCACAAAAAATACAACTCATATCAAAAGTGACATTTTTGTTTTTATTTATTGTTTCAGAATTTGTAGAAATAACATTCTAAGATTAGGCTCAATTACATATAAAATCAAACTCTTTTTAATAGAATAGTTATAACATTTTTATAAGAA
>JBHIUL010000186.1:0-1861 GCA_042138315.1 Nitrosarchaeum sp. | reverse complement strand
TTGTCCTTCGATGATCTGTACTGAATCTGGGTTAGATCTGGAAATAGTCTTTTAAACAAATTTGCCTCATATTGTGCAAGGAAAATAAATGACTCGAGCCCAACTATTAGAATTCAAAGAAATCATAAGAACTCAATCCAAATCAGAACAAAGAAAACCTGACAAGCAGACCAGCAAATTATTGTTTTATTTATTCACTAGTACAAGAGGCGGTTTTACAAGACTACGAATAATCATGCGTTTGCTTGAACGATCATACAATACACATCAATTGGCACAAGAACTTCAACTGGATTACAAGGCCATTCAACATCACATGCAAGTACTTGAGAAAAACAACATGGTACTCAAAATTGGCGAGAAATATGGGGCGGTATTTCACATATCAACATTTTTAGAAGTTAACATTTCCGCACTTGATCTGGCAATTGATAAATTAGATCAAAAAATGAATCAAAAAAAGGTCTATCTCTAATTGAATAGCGATCTAACATTTTGAACTAAACTTAATATATTATGTACTTCCAAAATCGATCACCTTGGTAAAGCAAGATCCTTTTGCAAATGCAACACAACAAGTCAATGATGCATGTGATGTTCTTGGAATAAAGGACAAGGGTTTACGTGAATATCTTGCAACACCAAACAAAGTTTTGCGAGTAAAAATTCCAGTAAAAATGGATAATGGACAAATTAGAAACTTTATTGGATTTAGAAGTCAACACAACAATGACAGAGGTCCATACAAAGGCGGCATCCGTTACTTTAATCCTGAAGGCGGTGTTGAATACATGGAACGCGAAGTCATGGCATTGTCTTCTTGGATGACATGGAAATGTGCAATTGTTGATGTTCCATTAGGTGGAGGTAAAGGAGGAATTTTTGTAAATCCAAAAACAGAAAAACTTAGCGATGGTGAATTAGAGAGACTAACAAGAGGATTCGCATATAAAATATTTGAAATTATTGGTCCTGGTAAAGATATTCCAGCACCAGATGTTTACACTACAGGTCGAGAGATGACACAAATCATGGATACATTTAGCAAACTTAATGGAAATGTTTACGCCCCAGGTGTAATTACTGGAAAACCAATTTCAATGGGCGGTTCTCTTGCAAGAAATGTTGCTACTGGATTGGGTGTGGCATATTGTGTAAGAGAAGCAGCAAAAGCTTTGAAACTTAATTTGAAAGGTGCAAAGGTTGTTCTGCAAGGATTTGGAAACGCATCTACATTTGCCGGTGAATATCTAGAAAAAATGGGTTCTAAAGTTATTGCTGCAAGTGATTCTAAAGGTTCTATATCAATTCCATCTGGAGCTAAAGTCAGTAAATTACTTGAATTCAAAACAAAGACTGGTTCAGTTGTTGGTTTTCCTGGCAGTAAGAAAATTTCCACTGAAGAACTATTGACAACAAAATGTGATGTTTTGGTTCCAGGTGCATTGGAGAATCAAATTGATGCAAAGATTGCAAAGAATCTCAAATGTAAAATAATTGCCGAAGCTGCAAACGGTCCAACATTACCTGAAGCAGATCCTATAATTTATCAAAAGAAAATTTTAGTGGTTCCAGATATTTTAGCAAATTCTGGCGGTGTTTGCATTTCATATTTGGAATGGGTGCAAAACAACATGGGTTACTATTGGAGCTTTGATGAAGTTGCAAACAAGATGGAAGCAAACATCACAAAAGGTTTCAAAGATGCATATGCGCTGGCTAAAAAGCACAAAATTGACATGAGACGAGCTAGTATGGCTTTGGCAGTTAGTCGAGTTGTAGAAGCATTTAACCAAAAAGGCATCTGGCCATAATCTTAGACCAAATACGATTCATAACAAACTAGTTGTTCCATAAATCT
>JBHIUL010000185.1:0-1884 GCA_042138315.1 Nitrosarchaeum sp. | reverse complement strand
CTGCATCTTCCCATGTAGATATTCCACCACATCCAATTATAGGAATATCATATTTCGATGAGATTTCATAAACACATCGTAATGCTATAGGTTTAATCGGAGTACCAGACAACCCGCCAAATTTATTGCTCAAAATAGGTCGTTGAGTTTCAACATCAATTGCCATAGCTCTTACAGTATTAATTGCAGTAATGGCATCTATTCCAGAATCAATTGCAGCACTTACAGTATTAAGATAATGAGTTGTTCCCAATCCAACTTTTGCAATTACAGGTACATCAGTAGAATTTTTTACAGTGTTGACAATTTTTTTAACCAGTTCAGGATCATCGCCTACTTCTAATCCTACTTTAGCAACATGTGGACATGACAAATTTAATTCATAACCAGTAACTTTGCAATTTTTAAACTGTTTAACCATAATTTCAAAGTCTTCAGGAACAGAACCAACTAAACTAACAATTATTGGAACATCTTTGTTTGATTCTATCATTTTTGCAAAATTTGGAGCACCAGGATTTGACAGTCCAACTGCATTTATCCACCCTCCACCATTTACACTAAAAATAGTAGGGTTTGGATATCCATCCCATGGTTCTGTACTAAGAGATTTACTAACAACTGCACCAGCGCCTGAACGGTATAGTCGATTAAACACATCTAAGGAAATACCCAAAATGCCAGAAGCCAACATCACAGGTCTTTCTAGTTGAATTTTCCCTATAGAAGTAACCAGGCTGGGTTCCACTTGAATGCTATACGTGGTTTCGAATATAATAGTTGATTCACAGATCTAGTACCTTTTTAAAAGGAGACCTAAAATTAGCTAGTCATGTATTCTGTAATCTTAACAGAATTTGGAATCGCAGTTTTTAAAGATGAAAAACTGGAAAAGGCATTTCCTTTCAAAGACTTGGTAAGAGATTACATTTCTGTGAAAAAAAAGGAATCAAAATTAAGAGAACTTGTAGATTATCTTAGTCCACTTCAAAGAGGAATTACATCAAGTGATGAATCATTAATGTCAATATTGAAAAAAAATTCTATCGATGCACAAATGATGGAAGAGATAGAATTAGAAAAAATTCAAGCTACAAAACCTCAAATAATTGTAGATTCAGGATTTGCAAAAGACATACCAGATGCATTAACTAAATTAAGAGAATTTGCAATGGGATTATCATCATCAAAAGTAACCGAAGTTTCAGAAAGTCCAGATCTTCACATTATTCAAGCAATAAATTCATTGGATGAAATCGATAAGATTGCCAACGGATTAAGTTCAAGATTACGAGAGTGGTATGGATTACATTTTCCAGAATTAGATAACATAATAGACAGCATTAACGGATATGCACAAATTGTTTTAGCAGGAAAACGGGAAGGATTAACAAAAAAAGCATATGAAGATGCAGGATTTCCAGATTCAAAAGCAGAGATGATCTCTTTGCTTGCATCAAAAAGCAGAGGTGGTGATATTTCAGATGTCAATTTAGAAATTGTACAGTCTATTGCAAAGCAAATTTTAGATTTCCATGATTTACGAAAAAAATTAGAAGACCATGTTGAATCAGAAATGAATGTCATTGCACCAAATCTCTCAGCCATACTTGGAGCTGCAGTAGGTGCAAGAATATTAGGAAGAGCTGGCAGTCTGAAAAAATTGGCATCAATGCCGGCAAGTACTATTCAAATAATCGGTGCAGAAAAAGCACTATTTAGATCATTAAAGACAGGGGCTCAACCACCAAAACACGGATTATTATTCCAACATGCTTTGGTTCATGCTGCTCCTAGATGGCAACGTGGAAAAATTGCAAGAGCAATTGCTGCAAAAGCAGTCATAGCTGCAAGAGTAGATGTCTACGGAGAAGGTCTCAATGA
>JBHIUL010000184.1:0-1923 GCA_042138315.1 Nitrosarchaeum sp. | reverse complement strand
GACCGGAATGGAGATCTTTTACTCAAGACGAACACGGCAATAAAGCAAGAGCAGGAGCCCCAACATCTCTAACAATGCACGATATGGGATTATCTACAATTATCAATCCTATGAATAAGGATGCATCTGGAAAACCTCTTACTGCATCAATGAAAAGTACCATTGAACGATTAAGAACTTGGGATAGTAGAAGTCAAGTTCATGAATCAGTTGATAGAAATCTTAGACAAGCACTTAGTGAATTAAACCGATTAAAAGACAAACTTGCACTCTCTGATGCCGTAATTGAAAAAGCTGCATATATTTACAGAAAAGCTATTGAAAAAAAATTAGTTCGCGGAAGATCTATCTCTGCAATGATTGCGTCTGCACTTTATGCTGCGTGTAGAGATACCGAAACCCCGAGAACTCTAAATGATGTTGGTGAAGCTGCAAATCTTAAGAAAAAAGATATTGCAAGATGTTATAGATTACTGCATCGTGAATTAGACTTAAAGATGCCCGTGGTTGATCCAATTCAATGTCTTGCACGTATTGCAAGTAGAATTGGAATTACAGAAAAAACAAAACGTTATGCTGCCAAAGTCTTGAAGATATCTCAAGAACATGAAGAATCTGCAGGAAAAGATCCTATGGGGTTGGCAGCAGCTGCATTATACTTGGCATGTGTCAAAAATGGTGAAGACATAACTCAGCGAGATATTGCAGAAGCTGCAAGTGTGACTGAAGTTACAATAAGAAATAGATACAAGGGTCTAAAATTAGATCAAAATATGGAATTATAGAATAATTCTCATTATGTCCAACTATAATTACAAATTCATTTGTTGCTTATTTGGAATCTAAAAAATAAAAAAAAGATTAGTATGTTAGTTGGGGAAATTTCTAATCATACTAATCGAGTTTCCTGACACAATCATTTCAGGCACATTGTTTTCAGGAATTGGTATGATGCTTGATACAGATGTGTTATCTGAAACAATGTTTTTTTGTATCTTGTTTTCAGATATGGGCATTTTACTTTTTGCAGAAGATAAACCCGTATCTGTGTCAAGTGAAATAATTTCTGGTAATGCCATCATAAACCCACTAGCTGTTATGGCTAAAACAATTCCTAATGAAACTACAAATTTTTTCTTTGTTTGAAGTGATTGCATTTTACCTCAAACATCGTATAATATTTTTGATTAAAACCTTTGATTAAATTTGAATTTAACTAACAAAATTAAATATTATTTTATAATTACCAAAATACCTTCTATCAAAACCAGCTAATAATTAGCTGATGTTATAATTAGATCCTATATGCTAATATTTCTTGCATAATTTGTGTCTCGAAAAGTATCTTATGTTGAAATCACCTTCCCTGATAATATTTACGCTGAGCTTGAATTACTTCAAAAAGCATTATCGCTCAAAGATGGTAAATCTTGGAGTATTTCAGATACGGTCAATCTTTTGTTGAGATTTTCTCTTTCTGAAAAAAATGATCCCGTATATGAAAAAAATCTTTTATTTTTAATAGATTATTTGTATACAAAAGAACGTTTTTTGAATGATTTTCTTTTAACTGTTTTAATGTCTGCCCATTAACTTACTCATAATCATATGACTTGAGATTTCCTGGTTTACATTGATTCAACAATTTTCAAGCATGTTTTGGAATAGATTCTATGAATCCTGACGTATTTGCCCTGTATGAAATAACATTTAATGATAAACTGCTTGTATAGTTAACTAATTGTCAATCTATATTATTGATAAAGTATTATCAAATACGCGTTGAGTAAAGAAATAGACAAAATGTTGTTACAAGCTTATGATCTTTGTGAAGAAGGTAATTTTTCAGATGCCTTGAAACTATATGATTTAGCATTAAAACAAGAGCCTACAAACATTCATGTTCTGATCGATAAAGGTGTA
>JBHIUL010000183.1:0-1927 GCA_042138315.1 Nitrosarchaeum sp. | reverse complement strand
TTTGTGCCAAAGTTGGTATCCTAAATAAAATGACAAGATTGTAAAAGTTCAGATAGATTTGAGAGTGGTTGCCTACATGTTTTTGATTATTTAAAACGGTAAGAAAGTACTAGTCCATAGTTTTTGTATGCGAAGCAATGCGCTCTTTACTTGGTCGATGTTTACCAGTTACAATATAATTAATTGCATCACTCATAAACACAGCATGATCACCAATTCTTTCTAAATATCTCAACAGTAATGCTTCAGCAAGTGCACATCTTGTATTAGTAGATTCAATTAATTTTGGCAATCTTTCACGATATATCATATCAATAAATTTTTCATCTTCTCTGATTTCAGTTGCTTTTCTTATATCTAATTCTGCAAAAGATAAAACAGCTTCTTTTATCATATGTTTCACTTTTTTTGTGGATTCTACAAGTGATGCGTTAGTACATTCAGATACATCACCAAACAGATCTCGTACAAGAGTAATATCATAAGCATATCTACCAAATCTAGAAAATGCATAAGAGATTTCAGTAGATGAACGAATCAATCTAAAATCATCAGCCACTGGTTGATATTTTAACAACATATCAAAAGTAAGATCTTCTACTTCAAAGTATTTTGAGCGAATTGCATCAGATAATTCAAGAACCTTGTCTTTGGTGTTTGTTCCTGTCAAATACGAATCAATAGCTAGAGATATTGATTCAATTACCATGTCCCCCATTTCAGACATGATAAAAGAGAGCTTATGCAATGATGGATCTATTAATCGAGTCATTTATCCAAAGTGTCCTTGCACATATTTTGCAGTAAGTTCATTTTTAGGATCTGTAAAGAGTTTTTTTGTCTCTCTGAATTCAATCAAATCTCCAAGATACATAAATCCAGTATAGTCAGAAACACGAATAGCTTGTTGCATGTTATGAGTGACGATAATTATGGTATAATCATTTTTTAATTCAATTATTGTTTCTTCAATTTTTTGAGTGGCGATTGGATCAAGTGCAGATGCAGGCTCATCCATTAATAATACCTCTGGTTGAATTGCAAGGGCCCGTGCAATACAAAGACGCTGTTGTTGACCTCCAGATAATTCGATGGCAGATTTTTTTAGATCATTTTTTACTTCATCCCACAAATATGCCATCTTCAATGAATCTTCTACAATTTCATCAAGAATTCTTTTGTCACGAACTCCGTTTAATCTTAGACCTGCTGTAACGTTGTCATATACAGACATTGTAGGAAATGGATTTGGTTTTTGAAAAACCATTCCAACTTTTCTTCGATGATAAATAGGATCAATTTCTTTTGAATATAGATCAGTGTTATCAATCATAACTTTACCTGTTACTTTAGCATTTTTTGTCATGTCATGCATTCTATTCAGACAGCGAAGAAATGTTGTTTTCCCACAACCAGACGGGCCAATTAGAGCAGTAACAGATTTTTCTTTAAATTTCATTGTGACATTTTTTACAGCATCTACTCCGCCGTAACTTACAGTAATGTTTTCTGCAATCATTTTGTATTTGTTAGTATCAATATTAGATTCAGATTCTACGTGTGATGAATTTGTAGTAATAGTAGTCATTTTGTATTTCTCCTATTTTTAATCAGCTGTAAAAAGAATCCCTTTTTTTTATTCATAAAATAGTATTTTATTCCTAAATTGATTCCAAGTATTATCATAATCAAAACTAATGCTGCCCCCCATCCCTGTAGTTGAGCACTATCATAGGGCAATAAAGAGAGTCTCCAAATTCTCAATGGCAGTGCATCCATAGGGGTATCCATACTACTAAAAAATTGACTGCTACCTAGAATGGTCATGATTAATGGGGCAGTTTCACCTCCAATTCTTGATACAGAAAGCAGTATTCCAGTGACCATACCACTTTTTGCAGCAGAAATTACAATTCTAAATGTGATA
>JBHIUL010000182.1:0-1947 GCA_042138315.1 Nitrosarchaeum sp. | reverse complement strand
ATTTTATTTAGGATACCAACTTTGGCACAAAAATGTATGCAAGTAGTATGATCTCCAGCCTGCCTAAAATCATGAGAAATCCCACAAGAACCTTTGAAAACGCATCCAAGTGAATGTCAATTATTCCCACTCCTAGTCCTGCAGTAGTTATGGCGCCAACTGATTCAAAGTAAGAGTCAGTAAGATCATACCCATGGTTATTCAAGTGATATGCAACAGGAATTGGTGCTACAGGAAACAGTACAATTAGAATCAGTGCAACCCCTATCTCTTTTCTATCATTTGATGATATTTTTTGCCATTTCTCTTTTTTGAAATATTTCCCAAGTTGGTAAATTTGCTGTAGACGAAATATTTTGATTCCACCCGCAGTTGAAAATCCACATCCGCCAATTAGCATCAAGACAAGCAACAAAACCGTTGGAGCAAAACCAATTTCTGTAAAATCAACTATCTGAACTCCTGCAGTAGTACTTGTAGCAATTACTGTAAATGCGGAATCTATCTCAGATGTGTCTGCAAATAAAACAAATAGCAAAATTGCGCCTGTCAACACTAAAAAATAAATGCCCACTTCACTAGTTAGTTTTATTGACATGAATTTTTTTTTGACAAATGCATAGTGAAGCCCAAAAGGCAGGGAGCCAAGAATCATTCCTGCCATTAATACAAAATACTCTGGTGTGGTAAGTGTTTCTAGAATTTCAGAGTCTGGCATAAACCCGCCTGTGGATAACATGCTCATAGCTAATGAGAAATTATCTAGAATGTTTCGTTCTCCAAGATAAAACATCAGCATAGCTATGATTACAACATATATCGAAAACACTATTGTAATTGTTGCAAATAATTCACGAAGTTTTGGAACTTTTCCAGATATGAATCCCCTCATTGTCATGAGTTTGTTTTCAGGATAAAATGCTGTCATTATTAGATATATGAAACTCAACCCTCCAACAAACTGGCTGAAACTCATAAAAAATGTAAAACTATTTGGAAGGTTTTCAGGTGTTGAAAACAGTGTTATCCCAGTGGTAGTGAAACCTGATGCACTTGAAAAAAAACTGTTTGCAAACAAGTTCTCAAAAGATACATCACCGTATGGTGAAATGTACAGATATGGAATTGTACCAAACAACACCAAAATGAAAAAGCTTGCAAATACCATGATGGCAGAGCCACGTAGATTTAGAGGGTGTTTGTCCCCGTAACCATTTAAGAAAAATCCTGTGATCAAAAGTAATGTCGACATTAAAAATATTCCAGTTGCAACCTGTGTCTCATTTAGAATTGTAGCAAGTATTGATGGGATTAGCATCAGAATTCCTGCAAACTGCGTTACAGTTCCGAGATTCCATAAAATTGCTTTAAGCGAATAATTTACAGATGATGCAGATATTACTTTTTGATGCATAAGATTAGAAATTGTGCTCTGATAAATCATGCCAACTATTTTTTCATCATCTCCAGTAACGACAATCTTTCTCACATTATTGTCCATCATGATCTTCAAAGCGTTTAGTAGCGTATCATTGTGTTTGATGGCTATCAAAGGAAATGTCATGATATCATCTAATCTTGTCTTGTTTGGGTTTGCGTATTGTTCCCCTATTTTTTTTAGTACGTCTTGATCTGTGACAATTCCTATTGGGGTATTGTTGTCATCTATAACAATAATCTCGTCTTTGTCGTTTTTTTGCATTATGGCACATGCTGTTGGCATCAGGGTAGTTCCTAATAGTTTCAAAACTGTGGAACTCATGTAACGGGAAACCTTGCCATCAAGAACATTAGTCACAGATTTTTTGTTGGCATGTGACATGATATTGTGTTTTTTTAATAAATAATAAATCATTTTTTAGTAACTTTATGATGGGATTCTAACTGTTTTTAAATTATGACTATCTTGCAATAATTCCAATATCCATGTGGTTATTCATCATAGAC
>JBHIUL010000181.1:0-1979 GCA_042138315.1 Nitrosarchaeum sp. | reverse complement strand
ATAAAAAACCAAACCAAAATTATCATACAAGCACAAAATGAGATGATTAAAAAAGAAAAGCTATCAACGATCGGGGAACTAACTGCAAGGATTTCTCATGATTTACGAAATCCACTAAGTGCAATCCAATTATCCATGCAAAATATAGAAATGCGAATCAACAAAAACCTGGATCCAAAACTGTCAGAATACATTCCAGTGATAAATAACGCGTTATATAGAATTAATCACCAAATAAATCAAGTGTTGGGATTTGTAAAGATCACACCACTTGACATGAAATTAATTTCGATTTCAAAAATTTTGCAAGAATCAATTAAAAATACAAACATTCCAAAGAACATCTCAATATCATTACCAGAAAACGATTCATCATTAATTGCAAGCAGAGTTCAGCTAGAGGCTGCATTTAGCAACATTTTGTCTAATTCTGTCGATGCTATTGGTGAAAATAACGGAAATATAACAATACGAACCAGAAATGAAAATAATGATTTGATTTTAGAGTTTGAGGATTCAGGTACAGGAATATCAAAAGAGAATATCGATAAAATGTTTGAACCATTATTTACTACAAAACAGCAAGGAACCGGGCTTGGGTTGGTAAGTGTAAAATCCATAATTGATTCACATGGAGGAACAATCTCTGTAAAATCACCACCGACAATAATTACAATAACACTTCCACAAAACCCGAATATTAAAAAATAATCACATCTGTTTAGGATAATATTATATAGTATGATAATATGAACATCTCATATTATGGTCAACTGTATCATGATAGACGATGATCAAGATACAGTAAAGGTATTTTGCGATATTCTCAGTATGATCGGACTGGATGTACTTGCTACAGGTGCGGACGGCATGGAAGCAGTGGAGTTGTATGAAAGATATCGTCCAGATCTTATCTTTGTTGATTTACTAATGCCAAAATATGACGGATTTTACGCAATAGAGAGAATAAGAGACATAGATCCTGATGCCAAAATAGTCATAGTCACAGGAGATCTAAGGGCTGGTGAATCACATCTTCTTGATTCATTTAATGTAACTGCAGTAATATACAAGCCATTTGACATGCATACAATAAGACGTGTGTTGACAGATGTTTTTTCGGTTTGATATTAAACGATTTTTAAATGAATTATTGACGTGTGTTAATTGAATTCATATTAATTATCAAAATTGAACAATATATTATTTTAATCAAAGAAAGATTGTCTTTGTTTTATAATCTATTTTAATTAAATGATATAATTTAGTTAGATTAAAAATAGGAAAATTAGTTTTTAAACCAAAAAGCATTAAAAGAAGAGTCTGAGATTTTATTCTCTAACCACAATTTAGTGATCATTTTTGTGCTTTCCTTAAGTTCTGTTATTTTAAATGAAGATTTTCTTTCTTCATTGTTTGTAATTATGTTTTTTTGCATCAAATATTGAACTGCGTTTATTGTTTCAATATCTGAAATTTTCTTGTCTAACCACCATTGCATTACAAATTTCATCCATTGTGGAAAACGCGTATTATTTTCAGCATTATTTTCTGTAATGTGTTGAAAATATTCTGATTCGATAGGATTTGTTTTTATTCCAATTCTGCCTCCTCCACCCGATGAACTAGAAACTGTTGGACTAGGTGAAACCAAACTAGATGTTTTTGTAAATGAAACATTTTTTGAGGAATAATGATCAGATTGTATCACCACTTCACAAAATCCAACTTTGGACGACAGAGTATTTGAAATTACTGTATCTATGGTTGATACCCATATCATTCCATTTTGAGTTTGAATAGTTACATCGCCACATCCGTTGGACAATTTAACGACATCAGACTCTGTTGGAATTGGAACTAATAAAGTAAGTTTAGGAGGAGATGAAAAGTTTGTTTCGTCTCCCCAATCAAACCCCTTGCCTTCCTCTTCATATCTATATGTAATATCTACAAATAATGCAAGCAAACGGTCATCC
>JBHIUL010000180.1:0-2026 GCA_042138315.1 Nitrosarchaeum sp. | reverse complement strand
GTATATTAAGATAAGTTATCAAAATAGATCTAACAGGCAATAATCGCGCATAAACCAAGACCTAGATAAAATGAATTTAGAAATCTTTTGCAAAATGATTGTTATCTTTGAGCCATTCTACTTGAGGCAAAGTAAATCTCCAAACAATATCACCCATCTCGTTTTCTTTAAAATCCCATGGTGCGATAATTACTATATCATTATCACGAATCCAAACTCTACGCTTTAATTTTCCCCTAATTCTGCCTCGTCTAGTAACACCATCAGTACATTTTACCATGACATTTTCGCCTCCAAGCATCTTAAGCACTCTACCAAACATCTCGCCTTCTTCAGGCAGACGCATTTCTTTCAAATCACTTTCATTTTTTACTTGGCGCTTACCCATGTCATCCAATACAGTCATGAGCATATAAATTGACTAACTTTGAAAAATATCTAATTTTTTCATAAAAAAAGAAAAATTGTTATCAGATTTTGTTTATTCCAGAATTTTCATAAAATGTACTGCTTACAAGGAATTTTATTTGTTGATGTTAAAAATAACATGTGGAATTCAAATGTATTCAAGATTGCTCACAATGTTGTATTGAACGGGAATATTATCCAACTAAAGAATTTGGGAAAATAGGGGTTTTGATACTACCAGAGGAAAAAGAAAGAATAGAGCAACTTGCAAAAACAAACGGGTTAGAGATAACAATTTTACCAAGGATTGGAATATCAGAAGAAAACGAATCACATCCAACAAAAATATTGGCATATCAATTAATGGGAATAGAACCAAATGGGAATACATGTCCATTTTTAGATACAGAAACTAACATGAAGTCACCTCACGGAGGATTTCCTTGTAAGATTTACAATAAGCGACCTCTTGCATGTATGACATATCCATTAATAGAATCAGATCCTATCACATTAGATAAGAAATGTAAGTTTTGTAAAGAACATGACTCTGCAGATCAAAATCTAAATTCAGAGATTGAATCATTATTAAAAATTAAAACAAAAATGACAACAAATGCTCCTAAGATATGGAGATACGCCACGGGAGTGGGAGAAGAGTCAGATAAAATGAAAATGAAGATAGGTTGGATTTTAGAAAAATAGAGTAAA
This sequence comes from Nitrosarchaeum sp., assembly GCA_042138315.1. Taxonomy (GTDB): domain Archaea; phylum Thermoproteota; class Nitrososphaeria; order Nitrososphaerales; family Nitrosopumilaceae; genus Nitrosarchaeum. Next base: position 907 of record JBHIUL010000180.1, on the reverse strand, counting down.
ACAGTGTTTAATTAAAAACCAAGCAAAAATTCAAAAGCATGTAAAATATCATCATGTTATGAGTGCAGATGCATGGTCAAATTTAGATAAAGTAGATCAAAAAATCATAGAAATTCTCAATAACAATGCAAGAACACCATCAAAAGAAATTGCATCTGAATTACAAAAATCAGGTCATGATATATCAGACAGAACAATTAGAAAAAGAATAGAAAGGCTAGAAAAAAGTGGCATCATAAAAGGTTACAAAGCAATACTAACAGATGTTTCAGGAATTAATCACTATCAAATAATATTAATGAAATTAAAACCATCAAAATCATTAGAAATAGTAAAAAACTCAGTTAAAGAATTTGTTACAAAACTAGACAATTATCTCATGGTATCAACCATGGATGGGGAATGGAACATGCTCATAATAATACAAACAGAGTCATCCAAATCAACAACATCACAAAAAATTGTTGAAAAATTTTCTGATGAATTAAGGGATTATAGGATTAACGACATAGATATCAAAGATGTGAATATTTTGAATATGTCCTTATTGTTATTGTAATAAGGAATATTCTTTTTCAGCAATTTCAACCGCTTTTTTTATCTCATCAAGTGTGAATGGCTTTTGGATAAATGCAATAACTCCTGAACTAATTGTTTTATTAACACGTTTTGTGTTTTTTTCATCAGCAGTAATCACAATAATTTGTAAATCATTTTTTTCTTTCAATAGTGTTGTAGCAACTACATCTCCAGCATAATCAGGTAACCCCATATCTAGTAGTAAAATAGGATGTTTGTTTTCAGAAAATAATTTTTGGCAGCCTTTAATTCCAGATTTACCATTATCAAAAACAAAAACTTGATCATATCCCAATTTTTCCACATATGATTTGAGTTTTAGAGATAT
>JBHIUL010000179.1:0-2036 GCA_042138315.1 Nitrosarchaeum sp. | reverse complement strand
CAAGACAATAACGTATTGGATAATTCTGATCCTCTAATTTCGGTAATTTTTCATAGAAAAGGATTTTTGTCTCCAAGTGGGTTTGGAGGAACCGCTCTTGCAAAAGATGTAATGTCTCAAAATATAATTTCGGTTGATTATAACGATGATCTAGTTACCGCATGTACTGAGATGATTGATAGTCGTGTTAATGGTGTAGGAGTTTTAATCAACGGTAGACTATCTGGTATTGTAAGTAAAACTGATGTAATCAAGACACTTGATGAATTAAGATAATTCTGATGTTTTATGGTAATTGCTCTTCTACATCAGAACATGCTTTATGAACCCATTTCTCATTTGAATTCTTTACAATTTCCTTTCCTGTTTTGATTTCTTCACCACATTCTACACATTTTCCGTTAAACTTTGCTTTCATAACTATGTCCAGCTTTTATCTAATTTTAAGTAGAGTTTTTTCATTTTTTTTAAATTTTACAACTATTCATAACCGTTTGAATCACGCGTAAATTTTTATGATAATTGTCAGATCGCTAATATACCGGTTATTCTATTGTAATTATCGAAGATGTTTGATCTCTATGATTATTCTGGTTTAGTTGAACCATTTTCCATATTGGAACTAAATTTTGATATTAAATTCCATTACATCTATAGTATATGTTGGGAACTTGAATAATATGACTGAAGAAAAAATAATTACCATGTTTGATAATGATTCTGATACTGAATTATACAAACATAAGATTACACTTGAGAAAATCAAAAATGAATTAATTAATTTTGGATTGACTGCTAATCAGAGTAAGGTCTTTATTTATTTGGGCAAATATGGTGCAAAAACAGCTTCAGAAATATCTAAAGCATTACAATTACCTAGAACTGAAACTTATCATCTTGTAAACTCTCTTCAAAATATGGGATTGGTAACTGCTGAACTGGCACATCCAACAAAATATTCTGCAATGGAGATGAAGTTGGCAATTGAAACACTGGTAAAACAAGAACAACACAAACTCAATTCTTTGGCAGGCAAAGAAAAATCTCTTTCTAAACTATGGAAGGAAGTTCCATTTTTTGTAGTGGAAACAGATGAATCAAAATCTGAAAAAATGCAATTACTTCACGGTCTTGGTCCTATAACAAACAAAATAAAAGAAATGACTGAAACTAGTTCTGACTCTTTCAAAATTTATGGTAGTCTTCCAGATATTTCTAGATTTTACCATTCTGATGTTTTTGATTGGATTGATGCATCTCCATCTAATTTACAAATGGTTATTTCACCTTTAACTAAGACTCCTGAATTACTTTCTGAATTAGATCCAAAAAAAATACGTGCAATTGCATCTGGTTTTGAAAATAAATGCTTTATTGTAAATGATAAAAAAGAAGTTTTGATCTTTATGAGAAATGCCACTCATCCAACACGAGAAACTTTTGCATGGTGGTCTGATTCTGAAACACTTGTTGATATGATGACTACTTTGTTTGATTTATCTTGGGAAAAAGGGGAAGCCCTGTATTAAGCGCATATTGTTTGCATTGAACTCCTTGTTTTGAAGATAAGATTTTCTGATATGTTGATTTTAGATAGTACTAAACAATATAGGTCGTATTGATGTTTTTCAAAGTAATAATTTGAATCCATTATTTCAGCTTAGTACTAGAAGTTATGATGAGGAGATAATCTTGGTAAAACAAGCATTGATGGCCTTGGAGCAAGAATGTAATGTACAAAATGGTTATACCATTGAAAAACCATTTGAGAAATTTGGTTGGACATTTTTTAATATTCAGATTAGCGAAGAGATGGCAAATATTATTGAAAAATCTGGCATGATGAAAGGTGCTTTAGGATTTAAAATTGGTGAACAAATGACTAATTTTGTTGGGCATTATCTAGAAACCAAAGGAAGTAATGTTCGAATAAAGAAGATCGATTATTGATAATTTTGCTTTAAACTTTAAAAAATTCTAGTGGACCGGGAGGGATTTGAACCCTCGACCTTTGCGGGATTATATCCTTACGCAGT
>JBHIUL010000178.1:0-2057 GCA_042138315.1 Nitrosarchaeum sp. | reverse complement strand
TTAGCTTCTAATTCTGCAATCTTGTTCTCAAGATCTTGTTTTGTTTGCTTTTTAGCAGATGACATTTAATTTGGATGAATTTCCGGGGTTTATTTACATTTGGGTCGGTTATCATTACAAAAAGTGATCAAGTTTTATATGCACAGAGACCGTAGATGTAACGATGGACGATTTTGAGAAAGAATATCCTGGTTTTGATTGGAAAAACACGCCAGCATACAAACACCCCGGAGGTAAAAATTGTCCATGTCCAAAACACGAATACATCAGAGAGCAGATCAATTTTACAAGACAGGTAAATCAAAAAGGAAAAGAGCCATCAAAAATAACTCTCAAATTTTGTCCTGATCACTACAAAGTATACACTCAAGAAGTAATTCCAGCTATGCCATTAAAATATAGAATTTTGACAAAAATTGCATTAAAACTTGGAGCGATCCAAATAGAGCAGTTAAAGTACATGGAATCAGAATTATGTTTTTACTGTAAGTTTGGTTCTGGGGGTCATGATAGAAAGAATGAACTTCCACCAGTAGGATAAAAATTATTCAGGACTAAGTAAGATTTTTGGTTTATTGGGTGTATCATGATGACATCTTTTACCGCATAAAGGGCATTGCTTTCGATCAAGAAAAATACATTGACAAATATGAGAATCAAGATAAGACTTTGCAATTTTGCTTGGTTCACCAGTACCATTACAAAAAGGGCATTGAGAACGCAATAATTCAATAGTGCCAGTTCCTTTGCAAATTGCACATTTGTTTTCAGCCACTATAGATGTCATATAGTATAGGAATTAAAAAACATGCGTTAAAATTTTTTTAAAAAAATATCCATTTTATGTAAATCTAGTTAAGCTTATACTTGAATCACATTTAGGAAGTTTGTGGCAATTGAAGATATTCATGAATTTGTAACAGAATTAGAAAAAAAAGGAGAATTAAAGAGAGTAAAAACAGAAGTAGATTCGAATTTAGAAATTGCAGAAATTCTAAGGAGAACAATGTACTCAAAGGGCCCAGCTATACTTTTTGAAAATGTAAAAAATTATGATATGCCAGTATTAGGAAATGCATTTGGTTCAATGAAAAGATTGGAGATAGGGCTTGAAATGACAGACTTTACAGAAATTGGGCAAAGAATTGTAGATATGACAAAGATGGATATGCCTTCAGGATTTTTAAATAAAATTAAAAAACTGCCAGAACTTTCAAAAATGGCAGAATCATTTCCTAAATTAGAAAACAGTGGGCCTGTAACAGAGATTACATCAAATTCAGCATCTTTTGATGATCTGCCAATTTTAAAATCATGGCCAAATGATGCAGGTCGTTTCATCACATTAGGATTAGTAGCTACAAAGCATCCAGAGACAGGAGTAAGAAATCTAGGAGTATACAGAATGCAAATTTTAGATAACACACATGCACTGATGCATTGGCAGAAACATAAACGCGGTGCACATCATGGAGATATTTCAAAAGAAAGAGGAGAGAAAATACAAGCTGCAATAATTATAGGATGTGAACCTGCAACTGTTTTTTCATCAATAGCACCAGTTCCAGAAGGACTTGACAAGTATTTGTTTGCAGGAATTACAAGAAAAAAAGGAATTAAAACTGTAAAATGTAAAACAATAGATTTGGAAGTTCCTGCAAATGCAGAGATTGTTTTAGAAGGATATGTGGACCCTCATGATATTAGAGATGAAGGACCATTTGGAGATCATACAGGATATTACACTCCAGTTGAGCCATATCCAACTTTTACATTAACAGGAATAATGCGAAGGAAAAATCCAATTTATGTTACAACAGTAGTAGGGAAACCAATTCTAGAAGATGCATATATTGGAAAAGTGATTGAGCAATCATTTTTACCATTAATACGAATGTTTCATCCAGAAGTTGTTGATTTCAGTATGCCAGCTGCAGGATGGTTCCAAGGATTTGCAATAATATCTATCAAAAAAAGATACCCAGGACAAGCAAAAAAAGTGATGATGGGTTTATGGGGTATGGGGCAACTTGCTCTAACAAAGATGTTTGTTGTAG
>JBHIUL010000177.1:0-2059 GCA_042138315.1 Nitrosarchaeum sp. | reverse complement strand
GAGTAAAAGATCTCCATTCAGGTCCAGATTCTTGAGATTTTTCCGAAATTACATATCCACATTTACCACAAAATCTTTCTCCAGTGACATCATCTGTGAGTAGAGAATTTTTTGCGCAACGGGGACAATTATCAGCATTAAGTGATTGCAATACCAAGTTAGTATCGCTTACGAGCCACTTTAATAATAACTAGTAGGAAATCCACAAAATTAGCCACGGATAATGGCCTTGCAAAACGTGAAACCAAGATTAGGATGCATGTTTATCCCTTGGATCAATCTCTAAAGATTTGTTAAAGCATTCCAAAGCTTCTTCGTACCTACCTAAACTACGTAATGATACAGCCTTAAAATTCCATAATTCAGGATCGTTTTGATTCATTAACAATGCTTGTTCAAAACAGGCCAATGCATCGTCAAAATTTCCAAGTTCTAAAAAATTCTTACCTTTTAAAACAAGATCATTGATTGTCTCCACATCATGATTTAGCAAGCATTTGTTTTAAGGTTGAATAAAGATAAAAACACAGAATACACTAAAAACAGATACAATTGGACAGATATTTAATAAATCAGCGAAAATTTAAATGCATTTTTAATACATAGATGGTATATGGACTTGGATGAAACAGATAAGAAAATTCTTAAAAATTTGCTAGTCGATGCAAGATTATCTGCCAGGCAATTAGCATTAAAACTGGGCATATCAACAGTTACTGTTTTATCAAGAATAAAAAAATTGGAGAAAGAAAAGATAATCCGAGGATATACTGCCTTAATAGATCATGAAAAACTAGGTTACAATTTAACTGCGATAATTGAAATCATTGCAAAAAAAGATAAAATCATAGATATTGAAGAAGAGTTATCAAAAATAGAAAATGTTTGTGGAGTATATGACATTACAGGAAACACAGACACAGTAGTAATTGCAAAATTCAGATCCCGTAATGAATTAAGTGAATTTGTAAAAGAAATAGCATCTATTCAGAATATAGAAAACACCATAACACATGTCGTATTAAATACAACCAAAGAAGACTTTAGACTATCAGTATAATATGAAAAAATTTAGCATTGTAATATTAACAATAATGACATTAAGCATCATACAAAGTGCTTCAGGGCAAACAGACAGTAATGAAAAAAAATTACAGATGGAATTAATTGTATCAGATGAACAAAAAATAATTTTATTTGCAGGTTTTGCAGTAGCAGTGATAGGATTATTTGTATATCTTGCAAGAGATATCATCCTAAGGAGAAAAACATCATACGATTCAAAAGAATTTGATTCAAAAAAAGATAAAACATATGAAAAATATCATTCTGATTGGTCAGATGATTATGAAGAATTTGGAAGTAGAAAGAACTCAAAAGAAGATAAAGAGTTTAGAATGTCATCACAAAATTCGCAGTTACCAGATTACTATAAAATTTTAGAAATTCCACAGAATGCAACACAGGAAGAAATAAAAAAAAGATACAGAGATCTTGCAAAAAAAACACATCCAGATAAAAACAAAGAAGACAAATCAGAAGAGATAATGGTTCAGATCAATAAAGCATACGAGATTTTATCAAATGAAGAATTACGCAAAAAATATGACACATACTTAAAAAAAGACTAGCTGGATTCTAGTTTAACTATAATCATATTTAATTCGATTTTCGATGAGCTTTGTACACTGTTTGTTAAATTTGTAAATATCGATAGAGGTGTTTTTTTATTATTATCAACAATATCTGTAGTAATTTTGATTTCGCCAAATTCAGTGTTTGGACCCAACATAGTTTTTGATAAAAGTGGAACAACAGACAAGTCATTTACGGTTCCTTTGATTTTGTATGCAAATGTATCAGAAAAATATACACCACCTCTAGTAGTAGGAGAATTAACTGGAGTAGGAGAATTTACAATAGAAACGTCAGATAGTGAATAGGTCAAACCCCCAAGATGCAAAACATACACTAAAGGTTGTTTTTCATTAATCTTCATAAGATATTCAAGTAAATCCAAATCAACAGACAATAAAATCAAAAAAAGGATTAATTCTAT
>JBHIUL010000176.1:0-2069 GCA_042138315.1 Nitrosarchaeum sp. | reverse complement strand
AAAAAACAGATAAAGAAAATTTACATTTTTATGAAAATTAAATGATTTCGATCAATGAACAACAGTAGCAAAATGTATCTGCAATTATAGATCATTTCTTTATTTTTAGGCATGAAAAGTAACATATTCTGAATTTGTTGAAATTTCAGTCATTCAAAATTGATATAAAATTTTGTATATTAGATTAGCATTATAGATTCATTGGATTCCTCAGAATCATTATCAGAATTCCTAAAGGAGCACAATATCACCTGGGACAAAAAGTCAGAAAAATGGAGTAAGCAATTCTATCCAATAACAACAAGGACATGGATGCACGACCCAAAAGGTGGCACCAACATAAAGACTGGAGCGCGAGGATATTGGAAGACAGATTTTATAAAATGGCAACTAGGTAAAAATCCAAATAAAATTTATCATTGTATCTATTGTTTAAAAGAAATTTGGGAGCCAACTGAATTTTGTTCTAAGTCATGTAAATCAAAACTATCTGAATTATATGAGATATCTGAAAAACTATCTAAATTTGCATCATTATTGAAATCAAAAAACAAAACAAAACAATCAAAGTGATTAATTACATAGTTTGATTAAATGGATTTTCTAAATATGTCAAATTAGAGATTCATGAATTTTTTGTGTATCGGTGTATTGTCTAAATTTCATAATTTTGTTTTCTTTAAGGTCATAAATGTGTGAAAACGGCACATTGAATTTTTTACCTTTTTTTGAGACACCATGATATTTGCCTATAACTGTAACATTATCTTTTGATTCCAAAAATTCATTGGGCGTAGCATGAAATTCATCAAAATTTAACAGCATTTTAGGAAAGTAATCTTCAAAAACTGCTTTCAGTCCCACATATTTTCCCCCATTAGGCATTCCATTCAAAGTATTCCATTCAATTTGTTCATCACATAATTGATGAATTGTGGCCATATCCATATTGGTGAATGCGTGATAGAATTTTTTTATTAATTCAACATGCGACATGACCATCTGAAATAATTACATTTTCATAAACTTTATGACAAATATATTAATTTTAAAAATTTGCTAAAATTATCAGATTATTTTGTTGTCAAGTTATTTGGCAATAACCCAATCATAAATTATTTTTATTTGTTCTAAAACTATTGCATTTATTTCAGCAATTTTCTTTTCTAATTGAGAATTGTATTCTCGCAGTTCTTTATTCTCTTTTTCTAGTTCCACTACTCTTTGTTCTAGTTTTAATATTGTACCGTCATTTGGATATGGTTTTGATATTGTACCGTCATTTGGATATGGTTTTACAGTAGAGGGTTGATTTTGAACAAGGTATTTTTTTTCATCATAATATTTTTTTTCGGTATTGCGTCTGTCATCGTATTTTTCAAAAAACAAGATTACACGTTTTGCCTCATCATATGTTAAATCAGTCTCAGATACAATCAATTTCAATAAGGTATCAGTTTGACCAGATTCCCAAAGACTTTGGATTTTTTCCATTGGGATAGAATCCATTATTTTTTGAGCCATGGGTTCAATTGTTTTCCATTGAGGATCATTAAGATGTGGTGCATTATTTTGATATGTTTTTGTGTTAGAATAATCAGATTTTGTAGAATCACTTGGTTTAGAGTCTGCACGAATTTTATCATATTCATTTTTGAATGATTTTTCTAATTCTTTAAATTCCTGCATCCTATTTGATTCCAGATTTTTTCTCTTTGCATCAAATTCTGCAATAAATTGATTAAACATCAAGTCAATCTCAGACTGAGAAAGGTTTGGATTAGATTCTATTTTCTTGTAAATTTCCATCTTTACTTGAGCATATTGTTTTTCCAGTTTATCAAACTCTAATTGATAACGTTTTTCAATTTCATGTCTTTTTTCTTCATATTTTCTTTTAATGTCACTTGATTTATCATCCCATGTAGCAGTGCTTTCAGCCATTACAGGGCCAATTGTTCCCACAATTAACACTGCAACCATTGCAAAAAGGGTTAATTCCACTTTCAATAATTTTTGAATAAAATTTTGATATTAAAAGGGTAACATGTAATGTATAGTAACAGTAA
>JBHIUL010000175.1:0-2080 GCA_042138315.1 Nitrosarchaeum sp. | reverse complement strand
AAAAAGACATTAGAACAAATAATGAGTTCTATGTTGCACCAGTATACAATGAATTGATTCAGAAAGGGAAAAAAATTCTACATTATCCAATTGCAGAAATGCGAGGTATGGGAACTCCAGAAGATTTAGAGAGGTTTATTGAAAATATGGTTAAAAAAACAAATGCATTGGAATCATAAAAACAATATTCACAAAAATTCAATGAAAACAGAAGATAAATAACCAAAAATTCATCAGAAAACAATGAACCAAAAATTCAGGAGTAATGAAAATTGAACATAGGGTTAATCGGATTAGGAATGGTAGGTTCTGCGGTAAAATATGGATTTGAGGTAAAACGTGGTCATAATCTTGTTGTACATGATCTAAAGCTTCCAGACACTTCAATAGAAAAGGTGTACAATAATTCAGAAATTATATTCATTTGTGTAAGTACACCAAAAAATCCAGATGGTTCATGTAACATAGATAATGTATCAGACATATGTTCAAAAATTGATTTGTTGGCAAAAAGTAAAAATGAAACTAAAGATGTTGTGATCAAATCAAGTGTAATTCCAGGAACAACAGATCAGCTTGCAAAAAAATTCACATCTATAAGATTTGCAATGAATCCAGAATTTCTTTTAGAAAGAGCAGCAATGCATGACTTTTGCCATCAAGATATTTGTGTTATAGGAACACAGTATGACGACATATATGAAAAAATTGTTAAAATTCACGGCAATTTAGCAGAGGAGTTTATAAAAACTACTCCTGCAAATGCAGAGGTTGTAAAGTACTATTGTAATGTATTTAATTCTACAAGAATAATTTTTGCAAACATGTTTTATGAGATTGCAAAAAAAGTTGGTGCAGATTATGATGAAGCAAAAAAGATTGCAACCAAAAGACACAACATGATTGACTCATATCTTGATTGTAACGATCATCTAAGAGGATTTGGAGGAGCATGTTTACCAAAGGACACTTATGCAATAATGTCTCTATCAGAAAAATTGGGAATCCACTATAATTTTCTTAAAGGATTAATAGAAGATAACGAGAGACTCAATCGTGAATCAAGTTAAAACAGTTTTAGTCACAGGTTCTCAAGGATTTATAGGATCTTACATTTGCAATGAACTGTTAAGTAATAATTACAAAGTAATTGGTATTGACAATTATTCAAAATATGGTAAAGTAAATCGGTCTCATGACAAAAATCCAAATTTTAGATTAATTGAGGGAGATTGTGCTTCAGAAAAGTTAAAAGAACAATTTCTAACAGGAAATGAAAAAGATACCCATTTTGATTTTATCATTGCAGGTGCTGCAATGATTGGTGGAATTTCTTATTTCCACAAGTATGCGTATGATCTATTAGCCACTAATGAAAGAATACTTGCAAATACGTTTGATTTAGGAATTAACAGACATGCAAGAAAAAAGCTAGACAGAATGATTGTTTTGAGTTCCAGCATGGTTTTTGAAAATGCAACCATATGGCCTACACCAGAAGGACATGAACTTAATTGTCCACCACCATTTTCCACATATGGATTTCAAAAATTATCTTCTGAATATTTTACAAAAGGAGCTTGGGAACAATATAATTTACCATATACAATAATCAGACCCTTCAATTGTATTGGAGTTGGTGAAGACAAAGCCCTTCACGAAGAAGAAATAATGTCTGGAAATGTAAAATTAATGATGTCCCATGTTGTTCCTGATTTAATTAACAAGTGTCTTTTAGGGCAAGATCCTCTTCATATTTTGGGAAAGGGAGATCAAATTAGACACTATACAAATGGTAAAGACATAGCAAGGGGAATAAGACTTGCATTAGAATCAGACAAAGCAATTAATCAAGATTTTAACATATCAACTTCTGTCAGTACAACAGTATTAGAACTGGCAGAGATGATTTGGGGAAAAATCAATCCAAACAAGCCATTTCATCATATTTCAGATAAACCATATGAGCACGATGTACAAAAAAGAATCCCAGATACAGAAAAGGCCAAAAAAATCTTAGGTTTTGAAGCAGAAATTAATTTATCAGACAGTCTTGATGAAGTAATAGAATGGATGAAAA
>JBHIUL010000174.1:0-2190 GCA_042138315.1 Nitrosarchaeum sp. | reverse complement strand
TTAAATATTGATTCAGTATGAGCAAATGCATCAGCATATGATTTTCCAAACAACATTGCTTGTAACAACATATGATTTTCAGGAATAACAATTCCTGTTTGATCATCAGAATACATCAATTGAACAGTATCTCCAATTGAAACAGTCATGTTTGCATGAATGTGGATCATATTGGTATCTGTGAAATTAAATTTCAGATTTTGAGCATATTCTCGAATATCTTTGGTTCCTTTTGCAGTCCACAGAGTTGCCACACCAAATTCATTTGTAAACAAATCATGTATTTCAGAAGGTTTTGGTGCTTTCTCTTTAAATCTTATATCCATAATATGCAAATGCATTTGTCTAGTTGGAACTTTGATTGCACGAACAAAAAGAGGAGCATCTTTTCCAAAATACATTTTTACATCATCACCATGATGTGGAGACTCGGTCATTTCAATAGTATCTGGTACCTGTTTTTCTGTTTGTTCAATATCGGCCCAACGTCGTACAAGAGTTACATCAAATCTGATTAATTGTTCTGCAAATTTATCTCGTAGTGGCTCTAATATACGTCCCATACCTGTAACATTACAGCTTCCTTGCATTACATGTTTTTTGCCAATAGCTAAATCATAATTTGCTCTAGAGTTAAACAACAAATCAGAAACAGACTCATCACCGATAGTTGTTTCTCCACCTTGATAAATTGCCATTATCTTTTTTGGCTCGTAAAAATTTTTCTTATTTTTATATCCATGTCCTCCAGGTGAAGCATCGATTACCATATCACATTTATCAAGTGCAGATTCTATGGTTCCAGATATTTTAAAATTTTTAAAATCGTTTAATTTTTTTTCAGGCACATACACGTTTAACCCGCGAGAAATTGCAACGTTAATATCATTATCAGGTGAATACTTCCCAATACCAATTAAGGAAATTTCAGGATCATCTTGCAAGAATGCAGTAATTCTACTTCCAATAGAACCATAACCATTTACAAAAACTTTTTTCATATTTTTCTAAAAACACGCCCATTTATTTAGATTAGTTAAAAAAATTAATTGAAAAAATAGACCGAAGAGCAAATTTTACGAACTAATTCACATATAATAAGAAAAGTGTTCCCATAGTAACAGAATTTGGACAAAAAACAATTGGTTTTAAGAGTCTTAGATTGTATTAAAAAAGAATCTGGCGACTTCGGTAGAAATCATTATATTTTAAAAAGACTAAATGAAAATAAAATTATTTTTGATTCAGATAAAAAATATCTGGAAAGATTAATGAAAATAAAAATAGATTCAATAGAAAATAATTATGATCAAATTAGATTAAACAAGATAAAACAAAAATACAAAACAGTTTTTCTTAATCCAAAATTAGTAAAATGTAATAAATGTAAAATTGAAATAAATCTAAATGAAAAATCAACAAGACAAAAAAATGAATGGTATCATTCAAATTGTTTTGAGATAAAATCAAAGACACAAAATGACTATGACAAAATATCTCACGGTAAAATTCAAAAATACAAATTAGATTGGATACAAGCTTTAATCACAGCAACAATTTTTACATTTCTAGTAATTTCAGTATATTTCATTCTTGGACCATTAAGTATGGTTGCAATGGGATTAGGTGGAAGTTTATTAGTTTATCATTTGGTTAGTGCATCATCAAAAATATATTCAAAAAATAAACCAGGTAAACATGGACCATCAGCATTTCTATTATTCTTAATAATATCTCCGTTCATCATAGGAGGAGTAATTGCATATGAGGGGTATTCATTAGCAGAATCACCTGTAAGAATAATTTTACTTTGGGCAATGACAATTTCATTTTGGTCAACAATGTTATTTGTTCCAATGGCAGTAATTAGCAAATATAAAGAAGAACAGCAGGATGAACCTAAATCATATCCAACAATATCAATAATAATTCCAGCATATAATGAAGAAAAGGTCATAGCACGTACAATTGAGGCACTATTAGAAACAAAATATCCTAAAAAAGAAATCATTTTTGTAGATGATGGTAGTAAAGATAGAACTTTAGATATTGCAATGCAGTATAACGACAAAATTAAAGTATTAAATAAAGAAAATGGCGGAAAGGCATCTGCATTAAATTATGCACTAGTATATGCAAAAGGAGAAATTGTTGTAATTGTAGATGCAGATACAATTATTGGGAGAAATT
>JBHIUL010000173.1:0-2194 GCA_042138315.1 Nitrosarchaeum sp. | reverse complement strand
ACAATCGATTCCAATAGTGTTGTATTTTTTCATCAAATTTGCAATCACTACTTTGGTTCCAACTCCATCAGTATGAGTGGCTAATAATTTTCCTCCTGGAATCTCTACAATTCCGGCATAATGACCAAACCCTTGCTTGATTTTTGCCATTTTTTGGAGGTTATGTGTGGATTCAATTAATCTCCCTATTGCTACTTGGCTTTGTTTGATTTTACTTATGTCAACACCTGCATTTTTGTAGGTTAAGACCATAGTTTCATGCGTATTTGCTATGAATAAAAGAATTTGCTTGGTTTTAACTCACATATACATGCCAGCAAATTCTTCTCTATGCTTGACATATTTTTGAGATAACTCGCTAAATTCTGAGTGGATTCTCTCCTTTTCTTTCTCCAAACTGGACGTATCTATTTTCATATCATAGAATCTATTTAATGCCTCTATTAACGTGGATGCTGCTGCCGGGTCTGGCGATGATTTGTTTGCCTTTGCAAGTAATGTGATCCCTTGAATTTTTCTTATAATACATTCATTTAAAATTCCTCCTGGAATTCCAGTGATGAATCCCTGTGGGATCATACTGATGTCTTTGTCTGCCATTGTTCTTATCAAGTCTTCATTTGCAGCACAATATGCTTTATCATCATGTTCATCACTTGGTATTCCATCTAGAATTACAATTTCTTTTGAACCTTTTTTTTCTGCCCAATCCAAAATAGCTGAAACCAATGAATACAATCCTTCCATTCTTAATGTTATTTCACAAATTATTGTACATATTGTACCTTTTTTGTTTGCATAAAATCTGAAAGGATGACGTAATCTACCTTTCATGAAAACTGTTGATGGTGGAAGATACTTTGATCTCATCAATCCAATTTCTTCCATTTTTAATTCTTCTATGATGTGGTTAATTGCAAGTGATCCTACTAGACCTGCACCTACAAACCCTGCAAAAATTATCGGACTGTTTAATTCTACTTTTTTGACTTCAAACACTTCTGCTTCTGGAAATGCTTCTTTCACTCTTTATGTCGATTATTCTGTCTAATTACTTTTATGAATAAACAGATTCAACATTGTTCTTCCTTTGTCTGTTATAGAATAGATCATATTTGCTCCCACTGCTTCTTTTTGTATAAAATTATAATCTACACAAAGATGCAAATAATTCAAAAATGATTTTTTCATTCGTATCTTTGATTTTGAATACAGATCTGAAAATGTCATTGGATTTCCTCTAAGTTGATACAGTAACTTCAGAAGAGATAGTGTGCTGTAGTCTTTTGTTCTTGCTTTTACTGCATCTAGTATTTGGACGTCTCTTTTTATAATAAAATCTTCGAATTGGTCTGCTACTTCTACAGGTATGTATGTTAATCTTGCTCGCATCATACCGTATGGTACGGTACATTACCTTATTAATGTTGAACTCGAGCTTTGTTGATCAATCTGGATTGTTTTTTTACACCTTATTCTGTGCGTATGATCTGTTTATTGATAAAAAACGACGATTTACGTAGTATTGCTCTACTGTACTAAAAATGCCTATTTTTGATATATCTTAATTAAATTACTTTTTGATAGATTATTCTTTTCTTGGATTCTTGTATCTGAATTTGTTAATTTTGATTAGTTCTGCATATGATCCAAATTTGGATGAATCTGAAATTTTATCTAATTCGTCATCTGATTCATTCATTGTATCAAATTTTTTCAATATTTTATAATTGGTGTTTCTCTCTGCAGGTATTCTCTGAATTTCTTTTACTAGTCTTCTGATTTCTTTTGGTTTTATCAATTGACCGTGATTGGAACCTGCAGAAGTTGAAATGCTTTCATTGATCAGTGTTCCTCCAAAATCATTTGCACCCCACATCAACAATAATTGTGACATTTTTTGTCCTTCTTTTACCCATGACATTTGAATATTATCTATGTAATTATTTAGCATAATTCTTGCAATTGCATGTGTTAACAATACATCATTACCACTTCCTCCTTGTCTTATTCCGTCATGTAACTGATGTTTGTACATCGGTGCCTCACTATGAATAAAATTAAGTGGAACAAATTCTGTAAATCCTTTTGTCTCTTTTTGAATTTCTCTAATTTTTGCAATATGATTTACTCTGTCTTCTGGTGTTTCAATATGTCCAAACATCATAGTTGATGTTGTATTGATTCCCAAACT
>JBHIUL010000172.1:0-2234 GCA_042138315.1 Nitrosarchaeum sp. | reverse complement strand
AATCAGGCAAAATATGAATTGCCCATCCACGTTGAATTAGTTTTTCAATGCTGGTCGGTTTCACACATGCTGGAAAACCTGTAGATTGTTTTAAAACAAGAGACAGTCCTTCAGTACAAGTTACATTTGAAGGGTTTTGACCATCGTTAATTTGTTTTAATGGTGGTGGAAAATAAGCAATGGTGGAATGAGCCATATGAGAAGCATCAACATCAGAGCAGGACGGATTTTCACAAACTAAGTCAGGAACTATTTCCGACGATTGTCCACCGTCTATTGAGATGGCATCTATTGAAGGCAAAAATAACCCCATAGAAAAAACAAGCAAAAATGAAAGTAAAAACATGGTTTTTTTCATTGTGTGTTGAATATAGAAATAAAATTAGATTTAAAGTATTTTAACATCATCAGCAGAAAACAATAAGAAAGAAGAGCGGGCTCGGTCGGATTCGAACCGACGACCTAACGCTCCGCAAGCGTTCGCACTATCCAAGCTATGCAACGAGTCCTCAATTTTTGTTAGATTTTGGCTTAATTTGGCTTGCGATTTATTTTCTAATGTCTGCAAAAACCATTACGGATTAATTTTTAAAATATTTTGTTGTAAAATTATGCTTCTTTTTCTGCTTTATTCACATAGACATAATTCATTATCAAACCTGCAATTATGCCACCCAAAATTGGAGCTGCCCAATACAACCAATGCAATTCCCAGAATCCAGAGATTAATGCAGGACCAAATGTTCTTGCAGGATTTACAGATGCACCTGTTAGTGGAACTGCAACTAGGTGAATTAAAAATACCATTCCACCAATAGACAATCCATGTAATCCAGGTGATGCTTTTTTGTGTACTGCAGTCATAAAAATTACTAATACTAAGAAGAAAGTCAAAATTGCTTCAATTGCAAATCCAGAACCTATACTGTTATTGATAAGATCACTTGGACCGCCTTGAGTACCAAAGTTAACTTTGGCACCGAGTTCTGGCAAAATTGCTTTAAGTGTAGCAGCTGCTGCAACTGCACCAATTAATTGTGAAGCAATATATCCAATACCATCTCTAATTCCAATTTTTTTTGTTATCATCATCGGAATAGTTACAGCTGGATTAATGTGAGCACCAGATACATGTCCAAATGCATAAACCATCAAAGCGATAGCACCACCGTGTCCTAATGAAATAAAGAGTACAGATTGAGTAGTTAGAGTTTCACCAAATGATGCTATTGCAATAATTACTGAAAGCGGGCCAAAAAACACTAAACCATATGTTGCGATTGCTTCTGCAAGATATGCTCTAGGATTAACCATCAAGCAAAAACAATTCAATTTCCATATAAAACATTCGAAAATCACATTGAATGTGTAGTCAAAAAGTAATTAATTATGGAAGAAAGATCAAAACATCATGATAAACGAGGGAGATTCTGTTCCAAAATTTGAGATAAATGATGCAAATGGGAACAAGGTAAAATCAAGTGATTTTAAGGGTAAAAAACATGCAATCTATTTTTATCCAAAAGATTTCACACCGGGGTGTACTACAGAAGCAGATGAGTTTTCTAAGGATTATAAAAAATTTCAAAAGGAAGGAATTGAAATAATAGGAATTAGTCCAGACGATGTAGATTCTCATAAAAAATTTTGTGATAAAATGGGAATAAAATATCCACTACTTGCAGATGTAGATAAAGTAGTATCAAATCAATTTGGAGTTTGGGGCAAAAAACAATTCATGGGAAGAGAATACATGGGAGTTACAAGAAGTACATTTTTAGTTGATGAGAAAGGAAAGATATTCAAAATATATCCAAAAGTAAAACCTGCTGGACATTCAAAAGAAGTACTAGATGATTTTTTAAAATTAAAATAAAAAATAATTAAAAGAAAAGGGGTTAAAATCAGAAACCTTTTGGTAATGTGCCTCTAGAAGCTTTTGGAGCTTCAGGAGCTGGCTTTGATTCAAATCCTTTTGGCAAACTACCACGAGTTGCACTTGCTCTAGCTTTTACTTCAGCCTCTACAGCTTTTTGATATTCTTTTTCTTCTTCGACTCGTTGCTGTTCTAATCTAGCCAAGTAATTTTTTTCATATTCTTCTAGTTCTTCTTTTCTTGATTTTCCAGAACCGCTATCATATGAGGAAACTTGAACTTGTTCAGGTTCTTTTTGTGTTGATCCTTTTGGCAATGTGCCTTTACTTGGTTTTGGTGGAGGTGGTGCTTGTTGTGT
>JBHIUL010000171.1:0-2245 GCA_042138315.1 Nitrosarchaeum sp. | reverse complement strand
GAAGAACAGATTTTAGGTCAGATAAAAAATTCAATTACATCAGCTAGAAATGCAAAAGCATCAGGTCAACATCTAAACAATTTATTTGACAAAGCAATCAGAATTGGAACTAGAATTAGAAACTCTACTGGAATCAATCAAGGTGGAATTTCAGTGGGTTCAATGGCAGTAAAATTAGCAGAAGAAAATATTGATGAATTAAAACTAAAGAAAATTTTACTTATTGGAACTGGTGAAGTATCAACACTGGTTGCAAAATCACTTGGACGTAGAGGATATAATTTTGTGGTGACTAGCAGAACATTAGATAGGTCTCAAGCATTTTGTGAGACTATGGGAGGAAAACCCGTAAAATTTGAAGAAGTTCTCACAGGATTTGAGAATTATGACGTATTGTTTGTTGCAACAACTGCACCATACTTTCTAGTCACACAAGATAGAATAATCAAAGCAATGAAAGGAAAGAAAAACGGGATGATGATCCTGGATTTGTCTAATCCACGAACAGTGGATGAAAAAGTTGCAACTATAGGAGGAGTAAAATTAATGAATTTAGATCAGATTGCAGAGATGGTTGAGAAAAATATGAAATCACGATTAAACAAGGTAAAAAGTGTTGAAAATATAATTAGTGAAGAAGTGTCTGTATTAGAGGCTTCAATGAAAAGATTAGACGCAGAACCACTTGTAAAAGACGTATTCAAAAATATAGAATCATTAAGAGAGAGAGAATTGCAAAAAGCACTACAAATGCTGAATGAAAAAGACGAGAAGAAAATCAAAATCATAGAAGAATTAACAAAAGCAGTAGTAGAAAGCATTGTGTCAACACCCATGAATAATATTCGTAAGGCATCAGAACAAGGTGAGCCAGATATTATTGAAATGGCTAGTAAATTATTTGACTATAAAAAAAAGGAATAGACTAAGATTATATCTTACCCAGAATGAATTTTGATAATGTCATTTCCAACTAGACGTCTTCGT
Organism: Nitrosarchaeum sp.; assembly: GCA_042138315.1. GTDB lineage: Archaea > Thermoproteota > Nitrososphaeria > Nitrososphaerales > Nitrosopumilaceae > Nitrosarchaeum. The sequence continues at coordinate 1,258 of JBHIUL010000171.1, read as the reverse complement.
AGATTACGTACTTCTGAAAAAATGAGAGAGTTGGTTCAGGAAACCACTTTAACACCAAGGGATTTGATTTGTCCAGTATTTGTTCAAGAAGATCTAAAAACCAGAATAAAGGTTGAATCAATGTCAGAAATTGAGAGACTACCTCTAGATGATGTCAGTGATGAAGTTGGCACTATTTCAGATTTGAATATTCCATCCATCATGTTATTTGGAATCCCTACAAAGAAAGATGATGCAGGGACGTCAGCATTTGATGATAACGGGATTGTTCAAAAAGCAATTTCTCAGATTAGAAAAAATTTCGGGGACAAAATAGTGATAATGGCAGATGTGTGTTTGTGTCAATTTACATCCACAGGTCATTGTGGAATTATTAAAGGGGACAAAGTGGATAATGATTCCAGTTTAGAAACACTAGCAAAAATTGCCGTAAGTCAAGCAAAAGCAGGTGTAGATACAGTTTCACCGTCTGCAATGATGGACGGACAAGTAGCAGCAATAAGAAAAGCGTTAGATGATGAAGGGTTTACGGATGTATCAATAATGTCACATTCAGCAAAACATCGCTCATCATTTTATTCTCCATTTAGAGACGCAGCAGAATGTGCACCAAAATTTGGAGATAGAAAAACATACCAAGTTCCATTTACAAATGCAAGAGAAGCAATGATGGAAGTTGAAACAGATATCAATGAAGGAGTAGACATTGTCATGATTAAACCAGCTTTAGCATATTTAGATCTGATAGCAGAAACTAGAAGGAGATTCAATGTTCCAGTTGCAGCATATAGTGTTTCTGGAGAATATGCATTAGTAAAAGGTGCAGCAAAACAAGGATGGGTTAATGAAAAAGATATCACTGAAGAAATACTATATTCCATTAAACGTGCGGGTGCGGACATGATCGTAACATATTTTGCAAAATCAGCAGCAAAGTTTCTTCAAAAATCATGAGAAATGATGAACGATTTGAGATACAAAGGGCATTTGATTTACTGCCACATGTTGTAGGGTCTAGTTGGGCAGTAGTTTGGTTTAGATTAAATAAAATTAAAAAACCAACTCCTGAAGAATATAGGAAAAAAGTTCTAGAATATCTAAAAATGATGGAACCTGTTTTTGAGTCATACCAAGAAGATGAAAATTTCTCAGAAATTATAAAATATATTCAAATAAGAAAAAAAGAAGAGTATGAAAAAATTTTATCCGGTTTAAATGATGAAGTGGAAAAAAGATACAAAAGATATATCGATTATGG
>JBHIUL010000170.1:0-2311 GCA_042138315.1 Nitrosarchaeum sp. | reverse complement strand
TGGTACTTTTCTAATTTTTGGAGATTTATTTTCAAGCAATGCTATTGCTTTGTCATTTGATAGTGTCCATGCTTTGAACATCTGTTTGAAAACATCGTTTAGTTGTTTGTTTTCAGATGGTCCAATCTGTAAATTGTAAGATTTCCAAGCATCAACAATTGATTTGTTACTTTTCTTAAGAAATGCTAATGCTTCTTTTTCGCCCAACAGTTTTGGATTTTAAACTACTAGTATTTTAGGGATACACCCAACAACAGCCTAGCGAAAAAATACAAGCATCAAAGATAAAACCGCTACAATACAAAATCCACCAATTAATGCAATTTTTCCATTATCCACAAATATTCTCTATACAGACAAAATAAAAATAAATCTCAATTTAGAAAAGAATCAAAAATCCATAATATTCCTAAGGCAGTATTCTAAAAACATAAGATCTTAAATTCAACACAATAACAATTATTTCATGAAACCTCAATCATGTAGAAATTGTGGGAAAGAGTTGTGGCAAAATCAAAAAACATGTACACATTGTGGGCGAGAAAATGAGCGAGAGGATACAGAATGAACTTGTTAGATTTGAAAATACTTAGAATTTCTTTTTAATGCCATAAATCACAATAGCAGGAGCTACAAAGTACATTCCAAGATTAAGTACAATTAAAGAAACACCATAACCAATAACTGAATATTCAGAATCCATATTTACATTATTCAAAAGAGATAAAGATGAAATCATTGGGGTTAGTGTAACTTTTACAGCTTCTTTGAATAATGGATTCTCTTGTTCATAATCTGCAATTGTCGGACTAAATGAATAGTAAAATGCATTAAATGAATTCATAAAAGATGTACCAGATTCAGTCTGCAACAACTTACCGTCACGTAGTTCTCGTAACTGTTGTACTTGTGGAGCTAATTCACTGCCATATGCAGCAGTAGCAATTAAGCAGCCACCGCCTTTATCTTGAGGAGTTTCAGCAGGCAACTCAGTTTTTACTGGAGAAGAACGTATTCCACGCATATAGTCAGTTCCAATAATTTCTATTTTGTTGTCACCAGAGCCTGTAAAATTTAATGTGATAAATGAAATGTCAGAATTTTGTTTTACTTTTGGAAAAAATTCTTGCCCATTAAGATAAAAAGTAAAATTTCCACTCAAAAGAGTTTGAGGCAAATACAATTCACCTAAATTTTTTTCAATACCACTGTAGATATGAAGCGTCAAACGTTTTTGGTCTTTGTCAAATTCATAACTTTCAATGTCATAGTTTGCAACAGTTTCAATTTGAAATACATATCCATCTGTTTTCACATCTAATTTATTCACTAATCCAGTCCTATCAGAAAGTGGTGCAGCATATGCTGGAACAACTACTAAAAGTAATAGAAATGCAATGAGTAAATGAGATTTCAAGTTATGCCGTAATTTGTGGTATTCTTTGACGTAGTTCTTTGTCTTGAGCAATTCTAGGATGCATTGGATCGGCCAATATAACTTCGAACCAATAATTCATACCATCTTTGTAAACAAAGTATGAACCTAAAAGTTTCATGTTAGGATATCTTTCCAAGACTCTTCTTACTGCAACTGTTTTCATATCATCGTCAGCTTTGATTCTTGTAACACCAAGATGTTTTGGTCTTCTACCTGCAACTGGTCTTTGTTTGCGCATACCACCAGTACCAACTCTCATTCTAACAACAATAATGCCTTGTTTTGCTTTGTAACCCAATCTTCTGGCTCTCTGCAAACGACTTGGTCTTTCAATTCTAGTGATAGCATTTTCTTTACGCCATTCTACAATTCTTGCTCTGATATCAGGGGAATTTTCTTTCCATAGACTGATCCAAGTTTTGTCTTGTATACTAGGCATATCGGGTTTAACAAAATCCCCATTAATAACTGTAAATCAGTCAAATTACCACTAAAGAATCAGAAATGTTCCTTGAGTGGGCATTTCAACCACACTCAAAGAGCTTTGTACCCGCAGAAAACTCGATAAGTGAAATATCACAAAGTCATTAAAAAGCATTCCTGAGTATAGATTTGAGATTTTTATAAAGCACCAAATGAAGGACGGTGAATGAAAATAAAACAATTCCTTTTGATTATAACATTAGTGATTTTTAGCGGCACAGTATTGCCAAGTGTTTATGGATTACCAACGGTTGAAATCGTAATGGAAAAGACCACTTTTACATATTGTGAAAAATTATTTTACACCATAAAAGTTTCAGAAATTACAGGAGACCCAGTAATTATCCACATCAGGGATCAATCAGGTAAAGGAAGCAGTGCAATTCCCAT
>JBHIUL010000169.1:0-2315 GCA_042138315.1 Nitrosarchaeum sp. | reverse complement strand
GTCCATTTTGGCTCCCAAACAATATCGACTTTGACATTATTTACTCCAGGAACTTTTTTGGCATATCTTGTTACATCTTGGACTAATGTTTCATGTAGTGGACAACCTTGAGTAGTCATTGTCATTTTGATATTAACATCATTATTTTCTACCACATCTATTCCATAGATTAATCCCATCTCAACAATATTTAGCGGGACTTCAGGATCCATACATTGTTTTAGGGAATCTTTTATGGCTTGTGCAGTAACAGTAGTCATATTGTTAAATGCAGTTTTAAAATCAATAAAAACTTTCTATTAATTAGCTTCAAATAATTTCTTGATAGAGTCTACATATGGTGGTTTGGCCACGCCTTTCTCAGTTATTATCCCAGAAATTAGTTCAGGAGGAGTCATGTCAAATGCAGGATTTATCACATTGATATCATCAGGTGCAGTTTTTTTATCGCCAGTTCCGGTTACTTCTACGCCCTTTCGCATTTCAATTATCACATCTTTAGCATCACTTTTCATATCAAAAGTCGATAATGGTGCTGCAACATAAAATGGAATTCCGTGTTGTTTTGCCATAGTTGCTACTTGATATGTTCCTATTTTATTAAAGACATGACCGGTTCTTACAATTCTATCTGCACCAACTATTACTTTACTTACCAAACCATTTGCCATAGAATATCCTACAGCAGTATCAGGAATTAGACTAACATCAAATCCATCATGTTTGAGCTCAAATGCTGTTAGCCTAGATCCTTGCTGTACTGGTCTTGTTTCAGTTGCTATGACTTTAACATTTTTTCCACTCTCTCTTGTTGCTCGAATTACACCAAGAGCTGTTCCATATGCTACTGTAGCTAATGCACCAGCATTACAATGTGTCATAATAGTATCATTATTATCAAATAAAACAGAGCCATTTTTTCCCATAGCTTTGTTTATTTCAATATCTTCTTCTGCCATTTTTTTAGATTCGTTAATTACTAGTTCTTTGATTTGTTCAATTGTGTTTCCAGAATTTGCAACTTTCATAATTTTATCCAATCCCCACTTTAGATTAACAGCAGTTGGTCTAGTTTCATAAAGAATTTTTCTTGCTTTTTCCAAATCAGAAATAAGTTCATCTTTTGTAGTTGCATTACTTTGCAAAGATGCTAATGCCAATCCAAATGCACCAGATACGCCAATCGCAGGAGCTCCTCGTACAACAAGAGTTCTAATAGCATCAGCTACTTGATTATAATCATCATATTCAACAAAGATTAATTGATTTGGTAATTTGGTCTGATCAATCATGATCACTTTGTTATTTTTCCATTCTACTGTCCTAAGAGATGAATGAATTTTGGTAAGTTGATCGTCCATTACAGTTTAGGACTGATTTAATCTATATTTAAAATGAGAGAAAATGTGAAAGACATTATCATCTTTGAAGTTTAAAAGACCACTTTAATACAAAATAATCATAATAAATTCATGGTAAAAATTCCAAATGGAATCAAAGAATTCATTGAAGAGCAAGGAGTTTTTGTGGTGGGAACTACAGGAGTCAACAATTTACCAAATGTATCACCTAGAATTTTCTTTCAGGTTTATGAAGATGCAATATATTGGATAGATTTTTTCAAACATAAATCTTACAAGAACATTTCAGCAAATCCATGGGTGACTATTGCTGTTTTTAACAAAAATGATTTGAAAGGATATCAGTTTCGAGGTGTTGTAAGTTTTATAACTGATGAACCTACAAAAACAAAAATCAAAACATCGATTATTAAAAAAATACTTGAAAAAAATCTATCAGAAAAAATAAAAAAATTAAGTGAGAAAAATGAAGTTGAAATTATACAATTTGAACCAAAAGTATGCTATTCACTAAATCCTGACGAATACGCAGACATGTGCATAGGATCAGATATTGATTCCACACAATTATTTCAAAAGTAATCCATTAATAATCAGATTTTTTTGAAATGCATATGGGTTTTCATGTATTTGATACGTATGTCAAGTCAAAAAATGGGCAGATCATGCATTTCGATGTCATAACGGACAAAAAAGACATAGAAAAAGCAATTGCATTTGCAAAAGAATGGCTTAAAAGTATTGGAGAAAGCGATGCCAAAATCACTACAGAAGAATGTAGATTTTGTCACACACAATCTGTATCAGAAGAAATTGAAATTGAAATAATGACAAATGGTTATTTTATTTCAAAAATGGAAGGTTGTCCTGAATAAAATTTGATTAATTATGCATGCTATTTGGTTAACCTTTTCTAAAAATGATAGAGATTATCTAAAGAAAATAATTGATCAG
>JBHIUL010000168.1:0-2326 GCA_042138315.1 Nitrosarchaeum sp. | reverse complement strand
ACGCATTAATTTCATAATGGATTTTAATGTTTGGGAAAAAGAACTATTTTGGAAAGATATTAAACTAAATAAAATTACACAGGAGTGTCTTGGGAACAGCCGATCTAAAACTAGGAACTATAATTTTACCGAGAAGTGAATCTCCACAAGCAATTTCTAGATTAACTGAATTTGAGTGGTTTCATAAGATTGATTCTACAAGTGATTTGGTAACGCCAGAAATTGATGACCTTCTCTTAGAAGCACAAAAAACATTCCAATCAATAGACGATGTAGTCAAAGGTATGGGAATTCCACTAATGGTAGGAATCATGGAGATACTCTTCAAAGGTACCGTGATTAAGAAAAAAGATTATGAAATTGATGAAATTGAAGACATGATAAATGATCTGAGAAAAACAGCCCCTTCAATTATTGATAAGCCTGCTCAGTTATTAGAAGAGGCAGCAAACACTAGAATTTCCATTGAGGAATACAAGTCTCTCAAAGATACTTTGGCAGTAATTAGAAAAATGCAGATAGATCTTACAGGGTTTGGATTAATGAGGTATTTCTTTACAAATCTTTTTGTTATTAATTCTGCAGATTATGAAGAAATTAGTCGTTCACTTGAAGGAATTACAATATACAAATATGATTTAGAAAATAAAGAGAAATCAGCTCTTTTAATAATTTCAGATGTTGGAGAATCTGAGAAAGTTCTAAAAGTTTTAAGAAGTTTCAATTCTAATTCATTTAAAATTCCAGAGGGATTTCCACAAATTCCTAGTGAAGCTTATGCACTAGCAGAATCTAAAATAAAGGAATTAACAGAAAAACAGACTAAAATATCTAAAGAGATAGCAGGAATCAAAAAGAAAATTCGTCGAGATATTCTTGTCATTTATGAAAAAGCATTAATTGCAAAAGATGTACTTGAGATGTTAAGAAAACCTGGAGGCACTAAACATTTTGCAGTAATACAAGGGTACATTCCAAAAAAAATGGAAGACAAATTCAAAGACTCTACAAAGCAGTGGATGTCTGTAATTGAAGATGTTACAGATCCAAAACTTAGAAATGAATCACCCACATTATTTGATAATAAAAAATTTGTAAGAACATTTGAAGTAATTACAAAAAGTCAAGGCATTCCAAAAAAAGGTGAGCCAGATCCTACTCCCATGATTGCGTTAATGTGGCCAATTTTTTACGGATTGATGTTTGCAGATATGGGTCACGGATTATTACTAATGGGATTAGGTTTACTATTCAAAGTCAAAGGTCAAGGCGATCTTGCAAGATGGGGAATGTTAATTGCAATTTCTGGTGCATCAGCTGCAATTGCGGGTGTTGGTACAGGAGAAATGTTTGGATACCACATTAGCCATATGGGCCCATTTGAAGGACTTTTAGAAGAAGGTGGAGCATTACATTCAGTCAGCTGGATTGTAGGAATACTAAGTGTTGCAGAACTTACATTTGATCAGGTCATCAATATTCTCAAAGTCTCATTATTCATTGGAATTATTCATCTAGTTTGGGCAATGATTCTACGTGTTAGAAGATTAGCTCAAGAAGGACACAAGCTTGTAATGTTTACAGAAGCAATTCCAAACATCACACTTTATGGAGGAATTGTAGTAATTATGATGTGTGCAATTGGTTCACAGTATGATGTAATGAATATGTATTCAAGAGTACATACAGAAGCGGTTCCTTGGGTTACAGTATTTTTAGGTGATTGGGCACAAGTTTGGATAATCACAAGAATTTCAGTTATCATTGTAATTGCATCAATGGTATTGATGATGGTTGGTGGAATTATGCATTCAAAGAAACATCCAGAAGATGGAGGAGATCCAGCTAGTGTTCTAATGGAAGTATTACTTGGAAAGACTGTAGAAAGTTTAGCTCATACAATTAGTTATGCTCGACTTGGAATCATGTTACTTGTACATGCAGCATTATTAATGACTGTAAACAATGCATTTGTTTCCTTAGGCGGAGCTGCATCAGGTGGAGCTATGGCAATGATTATTGGTGGAAACTTGGGAATTATGATGATTGAGGGATTGATTGTCTATATCCAGTCACTCAGATTGCACCTATACGAATTCTTTACAAAATGGTATGTTGGTGGATCTCAGCCATTTAGACAAATTAGACCAGAATTAATTTACAATCAATTTATTTGGAAAAGAAAATAATTAATTTTTTAGGTTCAAATCCGCAATAGATTGAATCATTTTTGGAGAAATAGATGTAAAAACGAAAATTATTTTTCTATATGCAATTCTAATTTATTTCCCCATTCTCCCCATGAACCAAGATAAACTCTAACATT
>JBHIUL010000167.1:0-2337 GCA_042138315.1 Nitrosarchaeum sp. | reverse complement strand
GCCATGATAGAAACAACAGCATTAAACGCAGCTGGAGGGTTAATTGTTGCAAACATTGTAAATAATTTTGAAGAGGGTGTAGAACTAGCATTAAAAACAATCAAAGATGGAAAAGCATTCAAATTATTAGAAAAATTTGTGACAGATACTGGAAATATTTCAAAATTAAAGGAGATAAACAATGGCTGAAAATATTTTAAAAAAACTAGTAAATAATTCTCAATCTGCGATCGATGATGGAATATATGACATAGATGTAAAATTGCAAAAATCAGATAAAGATTTTTTGCAAATTATAAAATCAAACAATCATGCAACATTACTTACAGAGATAAAATTTTCATCTCCATCTTTAGGGAAGATTAGAACAATAACAAACCCAGTCAGCATTGCAAAACAAATGATTGCAGGAGGCTCAAAAGCATTATCAGTTCTCACTCAACCTCATATGTTTAATGGGTCACCAGAATATTTTATGCAAATAAGACAAGCAGTAAATGTTCCAATGTTAATGAAAGACATAATGATTGACACAGTACAGATCGATGCTGCAGAAAAAATTGGTGCAGACTACATGTTAGTAATTCAATCATTATTTGATCAAGGATTTCTCAAAGATATTGATGAATTTATCAAATATGGTCACAAAAAGGGATTAAAAATTCTATTAGAAGTTCATACAAAACAAGAATTCCAAAATGCATTAAAAACAGAATCAGACCTAATAGGAATTAACAATCGAAATTTAGACACATTAGAAATTGATCTTAAAACTACAGAAAAAGTGCTTGAGGGGTATAAAAAAACAAGACCAATACTCTCAGAGAGCGGAATAGAAACTCCCAAAGACATCCAATATCTAAAAAAGTGTGGAGCAGATGCATTCCTAATAGGATCAAGCATAATGAAAAGCGATAATATCGAAGAGCATGTCAGAAAGTTGGTGAATTCATATTGAAATATCCTAAAGATGGAAAATTTGGAGAGTTTGGAGGAAAGTTCATTCCAGAAACATTAGTGCCAGCAATTGAAGAGTTAGAAGAAAACTATCTTAAATTCAAAGACAATAAAGATTTCAAAAAAGAATTAGATTACTATCTTAAACAATATGCAGGAAGACCAACGCCATTATACTATGCAAAAAATTTATCAGAAAAATGTGGAGGTGCAAAAATCTATCTCAAACGAGAAGATCTGCTACATGGTGGAGCTCATAAAATAAACAACACATTAGGTCAAGCGCTGCTTGCAAAAAAAATGAATAAAAAAAGAATCATTGCAGAAACAGGAGCAGGTCAGCATGGGGTAGCAACTGCAATGGCATGCGCAGTATTGGGAATTAAATCTGAAGTATACATGGGTTACAAAGACACCATCAGGCAAAAGCTAAACGTATACAGAATGAACATGCTTGGTTCTAAAGTACATCCAGTAAAATCAGGCTCTAAAACACTCAAAGATGCAATTAATGAAGCAATTAGAGACTGGATTACTAATGTTGAATCCACATATTACTTGCTAGGATCTGCAGTAGGACCGCATCCATATCCAGTAATGGTAAGAGATTTTCAAAGTGTGATAGGGGAAGAAATCAAAACACAGATGAAAAAAATATCAAACAAAGTACCAGATATAGTAATTGCATGTGTCGGCGGGGGATCAAATGCAATCGGAACATTTTATCCTCTAGTAGATACTAATGCAGAAATCATCGGAGTAGAAGCTGCAGGTAAAGGACTAAAATCAAAATATCACTCTGCAACATTATCAGCAGGTAGTAAAGGAGTACTTCATGGAATGATGACATATTTGTTGCAAGATGATGAAGGACAAATTACAGAGACACATAGCATTTCAGCAGGATTGGATTATCCTGGTGTAGGTCCAGAGCATTCTTATCTAAAAGATACTAATCGTGTAAAATATCACTCTGCAACAGATGCAGAAGTTATAGATGCATTTTTGATGTTGACTAGAACCGAAGGGATTATTCCAGCTCTAGAATCATCTCATGCAATAGCAGAAGCAATGAAAGTTGCAAAAAAATGTAAAAAATCAGAATCAATAGTAGTCACACTTTCAGGAAGAGGAGATAAAGACGTAGAAGAAGTACAAAGGTATCTAAGTAAACATGTCAAGAATTAAAGAAAAATTTGCAGAACTTTCTGCAAAAAAAGAAAGAGCACTAATCACATACATCATGGTGGGTTATCCAAATGAAAAGGCAACAATGTCTACCATTAGAGGATTAATCAAAGGTGGCGCAGACATTATAGAATTAGGATTTCCATTTTCAGATCCTCTAGCAGATGGTCCTGTAATTCAAAATGCCAGCAC
>JBHIUL010000166.1:0-2341 GCA_042138315.1 Nitrosarchaeum sp. | reverse complement strand
ATTGGAAATAATTTATGGCTAGGCCAATTTTTTATATTCTTCTTTTGTTGTTTTGAGAATGATTTTTTCTCCTATGCCCCATATCTCAGATTTTGGCACAATTTTAGTATGAATCAATCCATCATGAATTTCAATGGATTCAAGTTCATGTGTATCAGGATTTTTAATTAATCGTTTTATTTTTCCTATTTTATGACCATCAATGTCAACTGCCGGAATTCCGGTTCTAATTGGAGGTCTGCTAAGTAGTAAGGTTTCTCCAGTGAATTTATCAATATAATCAGTAGATAGAAAATAGTCTTTGTGAAATCCCTGATGAATTGTAACTCCTGAAACGGTTAGAGTGTGTTGATTGATGTGAATGTGTTTAACTTTACCATATTCTATGCCTTCTCTGTCTATGACTTTTTTGCCAACAAAATCATCAGCTGTTGTCATATTTTCAGGGATATTTTCGAGTTTAACTGACATGAATCACATTATGCAAATTTGCTTATCATACACAATATCAGAAATTTCTAGCAATGAGGTTAAATTACTTGACAGGAAAATGGGCTCATGGTAATTGAGGAGAATCTGTTTCGTGCTGTGCTAAGCACAAAAGGTAGAAAAACAGGAAAGACACATTCGGTAATGCTTCGTGCTGTAAAATACAATGAAAAAATCTATTTTTCAAGACACAGACCAGATGGAGATTGGTTCAGAAACGCCATTGCAAACCCAGACGTAATAATAGAATACAACAATTCAACATACACAGGCAAAGCCAGAATAGTTGAAGATGAGAAACTGGAGCAAAAAATATCTCAATTAAAATATCCTGGGGAAAAAAGAGCCGACGAAAAAAGAGTTGCAATAGAGATTACACTATATGAACAATAGTAGTAAGACCCCTTCGCTCAAATTCAACACCATTATCCATTTCGCTGACCGTAACGGTAAATGAGATCACATCTCTTTGAATTGCATTTTCTGCATGTAGTTTTAGATGAATGTCCATCAAGTCAAATTCCTGAACAGGTAAATCAATTTCATCCAAATATGCACCGCATGTAGACTCAATTCTAAATCTATCATCTTTGAAATGAAAACCTAGTTTTGTTTTTCTACCTTGTCTGCCACTAGACTTTACATTGACATCAATAATTCCAGCTTTTGCCATGGTGTAGCTTGACTTTCCGTTTACAAAAACACCAAACTCAAGTGGCTTTCCTGCAGTAGATTCAGCCATCTTTTGAATTCCATCATTCATAATAACATCAACTGCTTTTATTGTCTGAGCAACTTTTCCAATCCATTCATTTGTTCTTTCTATAGTAGCATGAATTCCATTACGTCTTTTTTTGTCTTCATCTTCTGGAAGTTTATAGTAATCAACCCAAGCTTCATAATCATGAGAAATATCTTTTATAAAATCAATACATGTTACTTTGTAATCATTAACATTATCAGTACGTTCTGATTCATCATCAGTTCTTACTCCATCATAACCCATCGGTAATGCCAATAATGATAATTATTTTTACATCTAAAAAAACTATCAGATAACAAGATTAATGAATATAACAGGACATGTATTACAAAGATCATGATATTTTCAGAAGTAGTATTAGATCTGCAACAGCAATTGAAAGCAAATCTAGCACAAATTCGCTTCTTGTTAAAGAAAAATCCAGCCATGGGATATACAAGAATAGTTGAGATTGGCAAAGAAGTAGGTAAAAAATACAACATAAAATTAATAGTAAATTTTCCAAAAGAGGGAAGAATTGAAGAGTTTGATATGTATGGAAAACGAGATCTGAGTTTAATTATTGACTATGAAAAGAAAAGATTCCCAATCAACAGAGAACTAATCAAAGAAAAGGCAAAAGAAATTCTAGGAGACATAAAAGTTCAAGACGCTTACATGTATGAAAACAAAGAAGGAGTCAGAGTGTTTACAGATAGTTGGAAAATAGATATCCTTCCTCATTCAGTCCATATTTGGACAGAGTTTGATGAAAAGGTCACAAAATTTTGTGATTGGTTAATGGAAAATGCATATGAAATGAAAAGCAAGACAGCATAAATACAAAAACTATACAGATTCTAATTTTTCAAGAAGACCGTGTGCTTCATAATTATCGGGGTCTAGTTTTATTATTTTCTTACAGCAATCAATTGCCTCATTTTTTTGTTGTAATGAAAGATGTGCATTTGTTTTCAATGTTAAAGTTTCAATGTCATCATCTTTTAATTCCAATGATTTTTCAAAATATGGAATTGCTTTTCCTGATTCTTCTAAAATATAATAGATACTTCCCATGATAAACATGTAATCAGAATCATCAGAAAATTT
>JBHIUL010000165.1:0-2426 GCA_042138315.1 Nitrosarchaeum sp. | reverse complement strand
CTAACGGAATTATGCCTAAATCAAGTAAATCTCGTCCACTTTCATATACTGTCATTCTAACTCTACCATCAATACACTGAGAAGTCATACCTAGAAAAATCCCTTTTTCATTTGCTTTTTTTACACTCTCATACATTGTTTTTCCAATATGACCTAATCCAGTTCCTTCAAAAATTATTCCTCTATACCCCATCTCGATGATTTGATCTAATAACTTGGGATTGTATCCCGGGTAATATTTTATTAAAGCAACCCGTGTATCTAGTTTAATTCTAGGTTGAAACTCATTACTTTTAAAAAAATCTTTAGAAATATTTTTTATAATTTGATTTTCTGCAATAATAAACGCTGGATTATTTCCGATAGTTTGAAATGCTCCTCTTTTACTTGTATGATTCTTTCTTACTCTTGTTCCAATATGACATGCTACAGTATCATCATTTTCATCTTGATGCATGATGATGTAAACTCCTTTGGTGTTGCTTTCTATGATAAATTTTGTTGCTCCAATCAAATTCAATGCTGCATCTGATGAAGCTCTATCTGATGACCTTTGAGATCCAACTAATACAATTGGAATGGGAAATCCTGCAAGCGCAAAAGAAAGAAATGATGATGTATAATGCATCGTATCTGTCCCATGTGCAATAATTATTCCTGAATAATTCGAAGTTGAATAATTCTTTAATTTTTCAGCAATTTTTAACCAATGCTCTGGCATTATATTTTCTGAATATTCTGAAAACAATACCTCTGTATCCACATTAGCCATTTTAGCAAGTTCCGGAACTGATGAATTGAGTTCTTCAGCTGTCAAAACTGGAGTTACAGCACCTGTTCTATAGTCTACCTTACTTGCGATTGTCCCGCCAGTTGATAGCAAGAGAATTTTTGGTAAAGTATAGTTTATTTCTATACTTTCTTTTTCTACAATATTTATTTCAGGGCTAGATATCTTCTCTATTTTCTTAATTTTTTCTATTTCCAATCCAACATTATACCCACTCTTTAATTTGAGTACTAAATGCTCATCATCACTGTGCTCATATCTAGGCATAATTATTCCTGAATATGTTAAATCTGCAAAAATCTTAACTGAATCACCAACACCAATTTTATTAGTTTTTAAAAATTCTAGCGATTTTCCAATATACCCTCTAAATTCAGACATTTACGAGAGTTGGTTTGTCTATTTAATAAAAACTACCTGTAATAGGATGCTACTAGTTTTTCGCCTATCTTGAGGTTTTTCTGCTCTCTTACTTTCTTAACTGCTGCCTCAAAGTGCTTCATAGTTACTTTAGCATCTGCAGAACTTTTCTCAATATCTTTTACATCTGGATGTGCATCTAAAAATTCATGAATTACTAATGATACTGCTGTGTTTGCTATTGCAGCAGTGTCTGCACCGCTTAATCCGTCTGTTAATTCTGCTATTTTATCTATGTCTACATGTTGTGGATTATTTGTATCACTAACTATAGGTATTTTTTCGGCATTGATTTTTAAAATCATCTTTCTACTTTCTTTGTCTGGCAATGGTATCTGAATAATTTTATCAAATCTACCTGGTCTCAATAATGCTGGATCGATCATGTCTGGTCTATTAGTAGCTGCTAAAACCACAACACCATGCATATTTTCCATGCCATCTAATTCTGTAAGTAACTGACTAACTACTCTCTCTGTAACAGCTGTTTCTCCACCAGCCCCTCTGATAGGCGCAATAGAATCAATTTCATCAAAAAACACTACACATGGTGAAGCTTGTCTTGCTCTTCTAAAAATTTCTCTAATTCCTCTTTCAGACTCACCTACCCATTTTGACAATAATTCAGGCCCTCTTACAGAAACAAAATTAGCTTCACTTTGAGTTGCAACTGCTTTAGCCAATAGTGTTTTACCTGTACCACTTGGGCCGTGAAGTAAAATACCTCTTGGCATTTTATGTCCTAATTTATCATATAATCCAGGATATTTCATTGGCCATTCTACTGCTTCTTGGAGCTCACGTTTGACATCTTCTAAACCTCCAACTTCTTCCCATTTTACATCTGGATTTTCAATGAAGACTTCCCTCATTCCAGATGGGGTAACTTCGATCAATGCTTTTTGGAAATCTTCATTATTTACAATTAATTTATCCAAAGTTTCTGGAGGAAGTTTTTCCTCTTCCATGTTAAGTTCAGGAAGTAGTCTTCTCAAACATTTCATTGCGGCTTCTTTGCAGAGGTATTCTAAATCTGCTCCAACATATCCATGACTAACACTTGATATTTTTTCAACATTAACATCGTCAGATAACGGCATGTTTCTACTATGAATAGCAAGGATGTCTTTTCTTCCTTTTTTATCTGGCACTTTAATTTCGATTTCTCTATCAAATCTACCTGGTCTTCTAAGAGCAGGATCTATTGCGTTTGGTC
>JBHIUL010000164.1:0-2443 GCA_042138315.1 Nitrosarchaeum sp. | reverse complement strand
ATCCTGGACAAAGCACTAACGGAACTGCAGCCCTTATTGCTGAAAAAATTAATGCGGAACAATTTCTTAATGCAACTGATGTTGATGGCGTTTATGACATGGATCCTAATAAATTCAAAAATGCAAAAAAAATTCAAACGAATCGAGCTTAAGAATTTAAAAAACATGCTTGTTCATGAAGATTCTATTGCAGGAGGCTATGATTTAATGGATATAGTGGCTCTAAAAATTATTGAGCGCTCTAAAATAAAGACACGAATATTGAAAGCTGATATAAAAATACTTGAAAAAGTAATCAAAGGCGCAGATTTAGGAACTGAAATAATTTTACCATCAAAGTAGTTACTCAGAATCTTCGTTTTGTATTGTAGGGCGTCGTTCTGACCAAATCTGAATCTCCTTTTCAGGATATTCTGGAATTCCTGATTCTCTTAATTTTTTATAAATTGATAATGCCTCTGTTTTTTCTAGTGATTTTGATTGAGCCTTTGTAAATCCATCCTTATCTGCTAAAATAGTAACATATCCTTCAGGCGAATTAATTACTGCAACAAAATCTTCTTCCCCAACTGGATAAAACTTACCATCTATTTTTTTTGTAGTTAAAGTTAACATGCCAAATCCTGCTACTTCAAACATTTTCATTTGTGATTTACTAGCTCTCAGTTTACCTTCCTGAACAGCTTGAAAATATTGCATGAATAATTTTATTCTCTAATATTATAATAACTATCTCAACATTTAAGATATCTAAAAAATCAGTTAATTCAATGAATCCAAAATTCCTTGTTTTTGTGGCAATTATTGCATTAGCAGCTGCATTAGGTGGAATTCTATTATCTGGTTCATCCGTTATTCCTACACCTGATAGAAATAATTCTCAGGAATTATCTCAGAGCACACAGCAAATACCTCCAATATTTGTTGAATTAAATGATATTTCAATAATAGAAGTTACTAAAAGAACTGCCACAATTGAGGTATCATTCAAAATTGTTAATCCTACTTCTAATTCTATGATCGTACAAGTTTTGGATTATCAATTATTTGAAACTGGATATTCTGATGAAAAACAAATTTCAGGTGGTCAAATTGGTAGCAGACCTGAAGGAATGGTGGAATTTGGTTCCAACTATTATACACTGCTTGCTAATAATTCTATTATCTTAAAATCTAAAATAGAATTGAAAAACACTGGTAATACACCTGAATTATGGTCTGCTCTTGAAAGTAATACTGCAAAATGGCGAGTTAGTGGAGATGTTTTCTTTAATCTAAGTTCAATGACTAGTGGACACGAAAACCAACTTCATTTTGATTTCACTAAATAGATAAAACATCATTTCTGTTCATTGTATCATAAAAATTAAAAATTATGATAGTTTCTTTTTAGAGAAAAAATATTGGCAAAATTATAAAAGCCCCAGAAGTGGTTTTTTATCAAATGGCAGAAGCAGGAATAGCCGCATTTGGCTCAGCAGTAGGAGTGGCAATAGCACTAGCAGTTGTGTGTTTTGCACTTCGTGGTAAAGGACATCCAGAACCACTAGATTAATCAAAAGAGATTAAACCCCTTTTACAATATTTTTCAATTATTTTACTAGTCTTTGCTCAGACCCAACATTTCAGATAATGACATCTGTTTTGTATTTTTCTTTGTAATGAAACATCTTTGATAGTATTGACATTCAGTGCAATCATTGGATGGCTCTAAGATTGGTGTTTTTTGTTCTTTTAGAAGATCATTTAAAACTCTTATTCTTCTAATTACTTCTTCAAACATCTTTTTATCTCGTGTTAATGAAAACATGGACTCCTCCCTATCTCCAGTAATGTAAATAATTACTCCATCAGTTTTATCATAAATCCACATACAAGCATTAAGGTAAAGCAAATCATTTGCCACTGGTGATTCTAGAATAGTTTTAGCCGGTCTAAACAAAATAATGGAATCGTCTGCAATCATATCTGCATGACCTTTTAATTTTATATCATCAATGGCAAATTCTTTTGGGTTACTTCCATATTGTAATTTTCGAAGTAAACCAGAAAGAAGATCATTAAAACCTCTCCTTTCAACTTCTTTAGGATCCACTCTATCATAATATGAACGCCTTAGGCATTGGACCACTTCTTTGAGGTGAATAGTTTTGATATCCTTTGCATCAATTTCAATTTCTAATTCTCTTCCAATAGAATCAACTGCATTTTTTACTATACTTCGAAAATCTCTATCGCCCATCATGATAAATCACTTAAAAAATTCATCCTTATAGGTTAACTCATAATATTAGTCAAAAATTTTGAAATTTTACCTGAAAATGCGAATGTTACAAAATGAACTCCAAATCCCACAATTGCACCTATTATGAGATTCCCAGTTGTGATATAGATTCCAATAAACAATCCTAATGGAGGTAATGATAGAATCATAGCCAAAAAT
>JBHIUL010000163.1:0-2459 GCA_042138315.1 Nitrosarchaeum sp. | reverse complement strand
GAATTGGTTCTTGCATCTGTAAACCATATTACATTTCTTGTTTCATCATAGATGACATGTCCTCCAGAAAGATTAACAATCACATCTTGTGTGTTACTTTTTTTTAATATCTCGAAATTTGAGAATTGTTCAGAGACTGGATCAAACTTGAGAATTGAACTTGAATTTTGTGTTCCATGATATATCCATGCATTACCAGTTTTATCTGTCGTAATACCCCTCAATCCAAAACCATCAATCGGAATTGAAATTTCTTTGATAAAATTACTTTTTTTAACATATGTGATAAACTCGTCATTTGACATTCCTTGTGCAAAAACATCTTCATATGATAAAAATGAAAAAAGAATAGCTGACAAGAAAAGCAACCCTGTTAATTGAATTATGGTATTTTTCAACTTTTTTCCACCTGACTTTCTGAACTATTTATCATAAATTTATGTCTCATATTTTTCTAGAAAAACTGAAACAGGTCCAAGAGTATTTCCATGAGGATTGATTACTATATTCATATTTTGTTCATCATAAATTTGGACTTTGTCTTGTCCAATGTATTTCCATGTATAGTAAGTTCCAGGCTCCTGTTTAGTCCCATTTAGCTTGAAATCTTCTAAAAATGCAAACGAATCTCCTTTTAGTATAACTGTTAAAATCTTAGGACTATCGCCACTTGCAACAAATCTAAATTTGTAAGTTCCATTTTTTATGGTAAAAGTATCGGAAAAAATTCCATCTATGTACAGTTTTGGATCTGCAAGTCTTACATGAAAATTTTTTATGTTTTCTTTTTTCTCAGATGATGCAAGCAGTATTGATGATATGGAGACTATAATTACAATTATACCTATGCTGCCAAGAATCAATTTTTTCTTCAAATGTAATCACTTAATTTTAATAAAATACGCTGATTTTTCAGATTCTGATTTTTATAATGAAATTGTACTAACAACAACCACCACGACGTTCTCTGTGACTCTCTTCATTTTGTCTTTGTTGTTCTTTCACTACAAATTCTTCTGCATGTTGTTCAGAGCAGAGATACTTTCCAAATCGTTTGATTGCAGTTTCTTTTTTGACTTCTATTCCACACATAGGACAATGTTTTTCAAACATGTTTGGTAATAAAACTAGAATATATTTTAATACAGATCTTTACAATTGTAACATCTATCGTAGATTGTATTGGAACTAGATTTCATTTAAATTTGTAGATACTTATGTTCTAGAATATTTATCTTACAATTGTAAACTGTTATATTAAAATACAATACATAATATTTTATTTTATGAATTACTCTAATCCTGAAGTATTAGTTGATACTGAATGGGTTTCAAAAAATATACCTTCTAAAAAAATACAACTTGTTGAAGTTGATTATGATCCTGAAAATGGTTACAGAAAAGGACACATTAATGGTGCTACACTAATTTGGTGGAAACGAGACATAAACGATCCAATCACTAGAGACATTATTGGGAAAAAACAATTTGAAGATCTCATGAGTAGAAATGGTATTGCCAAAGATAGCCAAGTTGTACTTTATGGTGACTTTAACAATTGGTTTGCAGCCTTTGTTTTCTGGATTTTCAAATATTATGGTCACGAAAATATCAAAATAATGGATGGAGCTAGAAAAAAATGGGAGCTAGAAAATAGACCATACACCAAAGAAGAGCCAAAAGTCACTCCTACTGTATATCCTGCTGAGCCGCCAAATGAGGGTCTTAGAGCTTATCTATATGACGTCAAACGTGCATTAAACAAAAACGATACCGTTCTAGTTGATGTAAGATCACCAAAAGAGTTTACAGGAGAAATAACAGCACCTCCAGAATATCCTATGGAGCATGCACAGAGAGGTGGGCATATTCCAAATGTAAATAACATTCCATGGGCTACTGCAGTAAATGATGCTGATGGAACATTCAAAACATATGAAGAACTAAAACAAAATTATGCCCCAAAAGGTGTGACTCCTGATAAAGATGTAATTTGTTATTGCAGGATTGGTGAAAGATCATCTCACAGTTGGTTTGTTTTAAAATATTTACTTGGATATCCTCAAGTCAGAAATTATGATGGGTCTTGGACAGAATGGGGTAACATGATCGGAAATCCTGTAGAAAAATAATTGATTTAAAAATTCTTACCTTGTTTATGCAAAATAATAGTTGTTGTTAAAATTGAAAAAGACAAAAACCATCATCGTATTTATAATTTCATTTGTATTGATAATGTTGTTTTTTGTTTATAGTCAAACTAATTTTTTTGAAAAAAATAATATAGATACATCAGGATCTTTCATTACAAAAAATCATACACCGTATATTAAAGAATATGATTTACCATTGGGTTCTTTACCAAATGGGATATTAGCAGACAAGAAAGGATTTGTATGGATTGTTGGTTCTAATTCAAATCTATACAAATTTGACTCTAGACAAGATAAAATTGATTC
>JBHIUL010000162.1:0-2461 GCA_042138315.1 Nitrosarchaeum sp. | reverse complement strand
AATACTGCTTCAAATGTTTCTAATAATTTCAAATTAGATTCAGGTGTTTCAAAGTCTGTTGATGTATTGATCTCTGCATCTGATAGTGCAACTCCTGGAAAATATAAAATATTGTTAGGAGCTCAAATAGAAGATGTTTCAATTAGCAAATTTGTTACAGTGACAATATTGCCGTGATACCAAAAATAGATCTTCAATTAGGAATTTCTGTTTACAGCACAAAATTTAATGGAATTGGAGGACAAATAAGAACAGAAGCTGAAAATTTTAAAGTCACTGAAGTCATTTCTGAGAAATCACTAAAGTCAATTACTTCACAAGATGGTTATGCTGTTTACAAACTAAAAAAGAAGAAAATAGATACAAACCATGCCCTTTCTGATATTTTTAGAAAAAAAGGAATTCGATTAAAAGCACTTGGTCTAAAAGATGCTTCTGCTGTAACTGAACAATTTGTTTGCTCTGATAGCAAAAATAAATTCATAGATGATTTTAGTTCTGAAAAATACTCTCTTGAAAAAATTGGATTTGTAAAAAAACCATTATCTAAAAAAGACATGATTGCTAATCATTTTAGTATAAAAATCTCTGAATGTGCTGATGGTTTATCTGATTTTACAGAATATGATAAAATTCTAAATTTTTATGGTTACCAGAGATTTGGCTCAAAACGACCTGTCACTCATCTTATTGGAAAAGCCCTTTTGCAGCGTGATTTCACAAAGGCAGTTGATTTAGTGCTCTCATTTACATCTCCTTTTGACTCTAAAGAAAATACCGAAATCCGAGAAAAATTGGTCGATAAATCAAATTACAAAAAATACTTTGATCAAGTCCCAGTACAAATGGACATTGAGAGAATTGTACTTCAGGAAATGATTGAACATGATAATGGACAAAAAGCAATTCATGCTATACCGTTACCACTCAGAAGATTCTATGTTCAAGCATACCAGTCTTTTTTATTCAATCATTCTTTGAGTGCTGCATTTGCTGACGGTGAAAATCTTTTTGAAGCAAAAGAAGGTGATGTCTGTTATGATCTTCATGGAATAATTGGAAAATATGTTAAAGGGTTGGATCAGCATCTTGCACTGCCTTTTGTAGGGTATTCATATTACAAAAAAACCCGTTTTGATTTTCAAATATCACGAATTTTAAAAACAGAAGAAATCTCACCAAAAGATTTTTTCATAAAAGAAATGCAAGAAATTAGTAGTGAAGGTGGATTTAGACAAGCTGCCATACAATGCACTAATTATTCATCACAAGATACCACTGTAAATTTTTCACTTTCTAGAGGTTCTTTTGCTACAATACTATTACGTGAAATAATGAAACCTGTTGATCCAATTCTTGCTGGATTTTAAGATCTATAGAACTATTCTAAGATGTCTTTAAGTTGTAGTTTTTACATTAGACAATAATGGAAAAAGCATACATGTTGATTAGTTGTGATATAGGTGAAGAACATTCAATTTATTCAAAACTAAAAGAAATTTCAGAAATCAAAGATTGCATTATTACTTATGGTAGTTATGATATTGTTGTTAAATTTGAAACAAACTCTGCAGATGAAATGAATGCAGTCATTTCTAATAAAATCAGGAAACTTGAAAAAATTCGTAGTACTATTACCCTTCGTGTAACTGACTAGCTTCTTTTTATGAAATTTAGGATTATTCCTATTCCTAGAATAATCCCTCCTGAAACAACTATTTGTATCCCGTATGTGACCCATTGTGGATTTGCATACATGAATGAGGATTCTGGTCCTACTATTGATTGACCCTGTAGATGAAAAATTGTACCCATAATCATAATTCCAATACCTATGGTTATGACTATTTTTTTGATTTTCATTACATTTTCCAAGTTAATGTTAGTAAAAAGGGTAAAGAGAATTGATAATTTGACCAAATGATTTTTCGACTTGATCTTTAATGACTTTGTTTTGATTCATAAAAATGTACAATTGGGAATATGGTGATTCTGAATCTAGCCATCATTCATATCTCAACTTAATACTCTTTGTAGCCTCTGCATCTGTTGCAGTACTTTTGTTTCTGGTGTTTTATCCTCAAGTTGAGAAGATTAACCAAGAATCTCCAATTCTAATTAATCTCATGTTTCTTCCTGCCGCCGCAGTGGGATTTCTTTATGGTGTTAGAATTACTGAACGGGCTGTAAGACCTAGTGAAATACGTAGCCCTATCAAAAGATCAATTGTTAAAGTATTCTTGTTCTTTTTTGTTATAGGTGGTATGTTCAGCTCTGTTAATTTTGCATTAAATGGTGGTAGCGTTGTACCCGACTTTAATATTTTAGAAACTGGTCTTATTCCGTGGTTGACTGATTATGTCACTGCTAACGGTGGTGCAACATTTCTAATTCTTACTAGTATTGCTTTGATGGCTGGAGCCACAAAAAGAATTGTTGGAATGAACTCTGGATTTACAAA
>JBHIUL010000161.1:0-2482 GCA_042138315.1 Nitrosarchaeum sp. | reverse complement strand
AATGTAGCAATTAATCTATACAAAAACAATCTAGCAGATATTCCAGATAGATCATTAAGTGCATTTACTCTTGGTAGTCACTTTGGGCAAATATACCAAATATCATTAGATTTTTCTAAAAAATTAGGATTGTCATTATCACCTAATCAAAAAAACATACTAAGAGAATTTGTGTTGTTTCTAGTGTTGTTAAGTAAAGAGAAGCAAGAAAATTCAAAATAAGCAATACCCTTAATTTTACATCAAACTACAAAAGTTTGTGAAACAGTGCAAAATATGTGGAACACCATTAGGAAAAGAACCTACAACAATTCAATTAGAAGAACATTGGAAAAAACACCACATGTGGCATTGGGAAATTAATAAAGACAAAACACCAGAAGACGCACTATTAAAAAAATAACACAAAGAAGCGTCTTTATTTCAGGCATACAATGAAAGATTGTGGAATTTATGATTACAATATTTCATTTTCATAAGGGAAATGATATAGATAATGCAATTTTTGGAAAAAAACTAAATCAAAATACAATAAACGAAGACATACGAATTTTTCCATCAGGAGGATTAGTAAAGAAAGGCGGAATTCAAGAAAAATATTTGAAAGTAAATTTAAAAAATAATAACGATTTCAATGTAGAGTTATTATCAGATTTCTTAGCTCATAGATTATCTTCAATTGATGATGCAGACAGCCTAAAGATTGGAAATAATAAAGTAGAATTAAAAAAAGATGTAATAAAAAAAGCGCTACTGATTCACTTAAATGAAATTTAAAATTGACGACTTGGAATAGCAGTCGTTTATAGCATGCCTAGACCACTAAACGAAGGCGTCACGTATTTACCGAATTACTGGTATAAAACAGAGAATCGTAATATTGTAAACATCTGTTTAATTCAAATTAAAAATTAAAACTAATATTCAATAATCAAGTCAAGTTCAAATAGGCTCTAATTTTTCAAAAAAAGCTATTTTTAAGCTTGTTGATGTGAAAAAATTTACTATATCTTTGTAATACAAATTTTGAGACAATTGCCAATGTCAGAAATAGAAGCATATGATGTCAAGGCTCACAAAAAAGTAGCCATGAAAAACCCAAAACCATATTTGATGAAAAATGGATCATGGGCACTCAAAGGAACTAGTTCTGTAACTGGGATTACTTTATTCAAAATTGTTGGTAAAAAACCTACAATGTCCTATTCAAAACTAGGATATCTGAGAAATATCTTTACAAGCAGAAAATGTGAATGTGACAGATTCTGCTAGTATTTTTTTGTACATAAATCCTTAATTTCAGTTACAACGTAAAAATCACAATGGACAAACAGATTGAAGCTAGAATTAAAACCATAATTTTAGAAACTTTTCAAGATGAAAAACTAGAATGGATAAGTTATTTTCAACACAGGGCAAAGCAAATGAATTTGGATCCAAAATCATTTTTCATTGGAATGGTCTATCCAAAAATTATCAACAACCTTGAAGATAACAACATACACATTCGCATAAAATCAGATTCATGGGGAAATCATGAAATTGAAAAAATCAATGCCATGCTCGGAGAATTGTATGAGAAATATGTATGAAAAAATACAACAGTCAATTCGAAAGCATTAATTTGATAATTGCTTTTTAAAAAATATGTCTTTTGAGATAGAATGGCATGGAGATTTTTATGGTATTTCATGGGCATATGAAAAAGACAGATTAGTAGTATCCACAGTATTTGAGAACAAACAAGAAGCAACAGACATTGCAAAAAACATCAAAGACTGGAGTGATAAATTCACAAGACTCACCATTATCGAAAAAGAGAATGGAGAATATTCTATTTGCTGTTATCAAGATCCACAAATCTCAAAAGGTGGAAAAAACATAGGATTGTATCGTACAGGTATGCCTCAGAGTGGTGGGTATGAACAAGTAAAACCAATGATTGAGGGAAAATCACCATTATTACAAATTGCATATGCTGAAGATGTAAGAGATATGAACACGTATGAGCAGATATCACGCCTAGTACCTATGAGAAAATGTAGAATAATTTCTGAAAAGGATTTGAAAAAACAAGAATTCTTCTATGAGAAAATGGCAGAGAGTAACAATCAAAAATAAATTAAACATGTTTTAAAACCTAAAGAATTGTGTAATTAGTTTAGGATGAATCATTTTGCTTAATTATCAAGATTGTATTATAGAATTACCAATCCATTATAATCAAAAATAGACCACTATAATTCCTCATGATAATACTTTGTAGCCATTGTAGATGATTCTTGGGCATAACTTGGTTAGAATAAACGAAAAATCAATCTGAGGATTATATGTTGGAGGTTATCTAACCAAGTTTTAATTTTAAATTCTTTTTCACATTATAACTAGGAATAAATTAAATCAATTTTCACATAATTCAGAATTGAAAATAACGGAACTTAGGCGCCCCAGCACATTGGCTTTAATTTTAGGAATTGTCTTA
>JBHIUL010000160.1:0-2487 GCA_042138315.1 Nitrosarchaeum sp. | reverse complement strand
AAAAAACTCCAAAAAATTGGATTTATTATATTTTGGATTCCAGAACCTACTGGCATTAGTAACGCAATAGCTGCCCCTATGATTTTAACTGGTAGATACCTTGACAAAAAATACAATGGCGCTACAATTCATGATATTGGTCATGAGACAAAAAATACAATCTCTACAATAAATGATTTTAAAAGTTCTGTAATTCGTTAATCTTCTGTTTGATTATTTTCCAAAAAATTCTCCCCACTGACTTCCAAGTTTTTCTATAATTCTATATGCTAATCTGTCAATGTTGACATTTGGTTCTGCTATTATCATTACAACTTTTTCATAAATTGGAAAACTCATTATTACAACATGTTCTCTACGCGACGTTGAATATTTTACACGTCCTAATTCTACATCGAATTTTTTTCTTTTTTCAACTCTACTGGCAAGCTCTCTACACACCTCATCATGTTGCTCTTTTGTTAGTCTAGGATTCATGCCTTTTTTGTACCCTCCTGCAAGTATTTCACCAAATTCGTTTAAGAGAGCTGCAAATCTTACCTCGTCATCTTGTAGTAATAATTGGCATCTTTTCTCATAATCTTCTATGTTGATTTCTGGCATCTTGTTTTGATTGAGTTCTCTCTCTATTTCTACCATTAGCTGTATCTTGTAATCTAAGTCTAAATACAACTGAATTATGATTTACTACTTTATTTTGAATGTGATCTTAGTAATGTCTTTTTTTGTATGCCACATTGCTTGCAATTAGCATAAATACAAACCCAACTATTCCTACAAAAATAGATGTTATCAATACAGCAAATGAAATAAAAAACAAAATTCTTCCCACTCTTTTTGGATTTTTTACACCAAATGAAATTAGTATTGCTATGGCACTCAAAACACTCGAAATTATACCCAATGATATGAAAATCCATGCCATCTCTGACAAATCCAATCCTGTATCGTAATTGATTGCAAATAACAATGGGTCCATTCTTGCAACTATGAATAATATTGGTATCATCGCTGTTAGTCCACCCACTATGGCCAGAATCTGATATGATTTTGGCATGTGCATGAATTGTATTGGATTGTATTTTTTTACCATCTGTGAATACTGGATGTTTTCTCTTGTTTGGTTGGTTCCACATAATGAACAATACTTTGCTGACTCTGGAATGCTTTTACTGCAATTACGACAATTGATTAATTTTGGTTGCTCTGAATAATGCATCTCTTTTATTTGACGGTTTACATTGTAAGTACTTGCAAGATTTGATACATATTGTTGATCACTTGCATATAGGGGTCTGTTTTCTAAAATCATTTTTTTTATATGTTCTAGTCTTGATGTATCCCCTACTTGTAAATCTAATAGAATATCTATTGTATCTAAAATTGAATCTGGAATTTTTATCACTACCTTGAACTGTTTTATGATTCTAGTAACTATTAAAAAATTTCTCAACTATTATTTTAATTGGAAGCTGACTTTTTGCGGACCAACCTTTGTGTGGCCATGCAAGTAAGCAAAGACCAACAAACCGATGCCACTATTTGACAATAGGATAGTGTGTCAGCTTTCCAATAATAATACGTGTTTCATACATAAAAAGATCCTCTGTTTTCTACAACACTGTTTTCTATGTGCTATTCTAAATGACATCCTTTGTAAAAAACAAAAAAGGCGTAACCCTCAATTGCAGAACATAGAGAGATTTCCTCTCGTTGTCAGTACGTTAAACGACTGATTGCCTTTTTTTGTTCTGCAGGGTCACGCAATTTATTCAGCCGAAATTGTTTTCGACAACATACTATATAGAAAATTTAACTATTTAAGATTTAATATGAAAATATCTATGGATCAATTTTATTTATTAAAAATTATTGTGTTATTTTAATTAAAAAATGTAAATATTATTGTTAAATTCTTATTTTAATATTTATTTAATAAATTATTGTTATGCTTTACATTTGTATGGATATATTCTAGAATTACTTTAATATCATTTAGTTATAAGATTAATGACGAGGAACTGTCGTATAAGGACAGTAAAGGAATAAACGAAAAAGGGTGGAAGCACTCAAAATTCGTAAAAACATTCCATTATTTCCTCGTTGTATTATTTTTGCATTTTTGAAATACTTATGTCTGCAATGAATTTAGAAAATTCATGAGTGAGGAAATTGGGCAATGTCCAAAATGTTTTGGAATAATGTTTCGAGAACAAGGTGAGGCAATATCTTGGTTTTGTCCTACATGTAACTTGAAATTCAAAACAGAATAATTTCTCATAAATCTTTAAGTTAAAAGAAAATTTAGAAATTTTAGAACAAATGAAAACCATTATTATTATTGTATTGGCTGTTATAGTTGGTCTTGTTTTACTTGGTGGTGGATTGGGACCATTTCTTTCTAATGTTGAGGAAGGTACATCAAAAATAAAACAAAATGAACAATTACAAGATATAAAAAATCAAATAGCATCCAAGATTGTCCCT
>JBHIUL010000159.1:0-2546 GCA_042138315.1 Nitrosarchaeum sp. | reverse complement strand
AATGGCTGCTATCTTGACTAGTTTTTTGTTAAAGGAATTAGTACGGGTACTACCTGCAAATGCAAGTATTTTAGGTTTCATTGTTTGTTCATCTATTCAATAATGTTTAATCTTTCTGAGGTTTTCTCAAAAAAGGGAACAAATTGGTTGCTTTATTAATAACAAAATGAAAAAAATGTACATGGTAGATGAAGCAAAAAAAGTAAGTTCATGGGACAGAATGGTTCATGCGTCTTTTAGAAAAGTAGTTGCATTTGATCTATTATGTATTGGAATAGGCATTGTTATAGGAATAGGAATAGGCGTTTACCTAATTGCAGGTTCTTAATCTTTTTATTATTTATTTATGATTGTATAATTCGTTTGCCATTCATTGGGTTCTTCTAAAGTTCATTTTAACATGTAAAAAATGATCAAATAGGGCGTTTTAGATAAAATTAGAAAAGAATCTGAATCTCTCAAAATCACTTGGTTCAAATTCATCGAAAAAATGTTAGACAAAATTCAATGATTTTTAATTTTATTATCTCTAGGGTTCAAATTATAACGACGCATCAATGTGTTAGGAATGCAGAGTGAGCAATGTTACAATTTTGATCTTTTCATTCCATCAATAGTATCATTTATAGAAAAAACAAGTCTTACTCAATACACGGTAAATTGTAAATTTTATGTTGGTTATTCATACTTGTATCTATATACGCGATAAACATCAGTTGAATTTTTTGAACCATGTTGCCAATTATTTGTAAAGTCATCGGTTACATCTAAAAAAAAATCCTGAATGTCAGGATGAAGTTTGTTATATATCTCCTGTCCGACAAGAATTTGATTTGGTTTTGCCATATTCTGAATCTTTGATGCAACATTCATTGTAGGTCCTAACAAGTCAACATATGCCATTTTTTCATCAGCCCCATATCTGACTACAACATTTTTACCAAAATCAATACCAATTTTTACACTAATTTTTGAAAGTCCAACTTTTTCCATCAAAATTGGATTGATTCCTTGTTTTACAACTTTGATCATGGATTCTGCACAACCCACAACACTATCAACGATTTGAAATAAACTCATTTTATCCTCTACAAAGTATCCAATTACAGCATCACCTACAAACTTGAGAACGTATCCATTATGAGCATTTATTACATAAGCCATTTCTTGAGAAAAAGAGCTAATTAGCACAGACAGTTTGTCAGGAGGCAATTCTATACTCATTGATGTAGAACCTACAAGATCCACATACAAAACAGCCATGTTTACTTGTCGAAACACATTTTCTCTTAGAAATTTTTCAGATGAATCGATTAGTCTAGTATATTCATAGCCATTTTCTAGGGCATTGTTAATTCTAGATTGCACATTTTTTATCAGTGTATTTGAATCAATAGTATGATTTACTTCTTTTTTGCTCAAAAGTATATCAATTATGTTTGGATTCTGAGAAGGGTTTTTTTTATCAGTAGAATTAGAACTCGACAATATCATTATGAATTATACTTACTAGTATATACACAATAATTTTATTCACTTGCTTTACTTTTAACATTAAATTTTTCAGTCTTTTGCCCATTCAAAATTGTTTTTCTTACCTACGAGCAAATTAACTACTGTAAGAGATCATAGATTTTAAAAGTTTTTGAAACATACATAACATGATTGTCTATAACATATATAGATTCAATTAATCTTAAAATTTATTCTTAATTAGATATTAGATATGAATCCACCTAGGCAAATTTTTTTCTGCCGATTTGTGATTTTTCTAATCTCCACCAGTCGGTGTTTCTTTTAATCGCAAGATTTTCATCTTCGATATCTACATTAGTCACATTGTTTTTTAAATTCTGTTTATCTGTATTCAATAAATTTACTAACACACATAATTTTTTTTCAGAGACATTTAACATTGCCCATAATTACGTCATGATGATATTTAAGACTAATTTTCATAAAGTAGTGACTAGTCTTAAATAACATTGTGTGTATATTGTAATATTATGGTAACAGCGCATGTTTTAATCAATTGCAATCGTGGACAAGAATCATCCACAATTGCATCTCTGAGACATTTAGATTCAGTAAAAGAAGTGCAAGGGACATTTGGGGCATATAACATAATTGCAAAACTCGAGCATGCTGAAAAAGATAAACTGCGAGAAATGATTACTTGGAATATTGGAAAAATGGATGATATCACATCAACTCTCACTCTTATAGACACAGAAGGATATAATTAGAGAATTTGTCAATATTATGAAAGTATGAATTTATGAGCGTCAGGTAAGTACTTGGTACAAAAAGGTCTACACTCTTAATTTAGGTTCAATTCCATATGGGCTCATCTACCATTTCTGGGAAAAGAATATTGTTGTGCCATTCCCTCCATCGTTTTACGTGTGAAAATCTGACACCGTTAAGATTATTTGAAAATATATTTGTTAAAAAAGATCTAGATTATTGAATTTTAATTTTATATTTTTCCAATAAAATTTGTCGTATTTGCATTTGATCAAATGGCTTGTAGATTATTGCTGAAA
>JBHIUL010000158.1:0-2706 GCA_042138315.1 Nitrosarchaeum sp. | reverse complement strand
GTACTTGCAGAAGTACTATCAGCAATTACTGCTTTACTAGATGTTGACCATGTGTAATTAACACTATCACCATCTGGGTCATATGCGGTACATACTAATTTTACAGTAGAGTTTTCATCGGCAGTTTGATCAACACCTGCATCTACGATAGGTGCACTATTTTCTGGAACTACAACAATGACCAATTGATCAGAGTTGCTTTGATTTGCATCATCAGTTACAGTCAATTGGAATACCAATCGTTTACTTTCATTAGATACTACAGATGGTGCTTTAAATGAAAATGATGGCTTTGTTGTATCAAATGTGATACCTTCACCAGCAATTTGTCTCCAAGCATATGTTAGTGGACCATTTTCAGGATCAATGCCAGTACCAGTTATAGTTACCATAGAATCACCAATTACTTTTCTATCAGGACCAGCGTTTGCACGTGGTGCCAAGTTAACAGTGTTAACAGTTACAGTTGCATCATCTTTGGCAGAATTACCATAAGAATCAGTAACAGTTAGTTCAAAGGTTAATTTTTCAGATACAGAGTTAAGTTTTGGACTGAAGAAATAGACAGAGAATGGAGTTTGCTCATATAGATCAATCTTCATTCCAGATGTTTGTTTCCAAGAGAATCGGATTTTATCACCATCTGGGTCAGTACCAGTTCCAATTAATTTTACAAGAACATTTTCACGTACACTTTGATCAGGACCAGCATCTGCTGTTGGAGATGCATTTGAAGGGATTACTTTAACTAATGCCAATGCATTTGCCCAGCCATTTCCAGCAGAGTAACCAGTGACTTGGAATGATAAAATCATTTCAACTCCACCAGGAAGTTTTGGTGCAGTGAATGTAACTGATGGACCAGTGTATGAATCCAAGGTTACTCCGGCACCAATTAGTTGAACCCAAGAGTAATTGATTGGTTGACCATTTGCAGTCTTACCAGTTGCGCTAATTGTAACTTTTTCACCTTCCTTTACGGTTTGAATTGGACTTGCTTCAATTGTAATTAATCTATTTGAAAGAAGGCCACTAAGAGGATAGACGCTAGCAGTGTCACTTGCAGTGCCACCAAATCCATCATCAACAGTTAGTTGGAAGGTTAGTGGATTAGTTTGAGAAAAATCAATATTCATTGGAAGTAATGTTAGGTATTTACCAGTTGTAGAAGATAATTTTACAGGTTGTCCCGCTACTTGTTTCCAGCTATAAGTCAAGGCATCACCATCAGGGTCAATTGCACTACTAACTAAAGTAATAACGTCAATAGTTCTAAATGTGACTTGGTCTCTTCCTGCACTGACAGTTGGTGGAAGATTAACAGGATTTACAATCACTTCAACAGTATCAGAGTCACTTGCACCCTGTGGGTCAGTTACTGTGAGTTGGAAGGTTAAAACTTTGATTTGACCGTTTGGAACAATTGGAGCCATAAATGTTGGTTTTGCTACATTGTTTGAAGATAATTTTACAGATTCGCCATCAAGTTGAACCCATTTGAATATCAAAGTTTCATCATCTGCATCTACACCTTCACCAACTAATGTAACAAGTCGATTTTCAAGGACTTCAACAGAATTAGTTTCAGCAAAAGAGTAAGAAATAGTACCGGCTAAAAATAGACTGAAAACTACAGATAATAAGAAAATATGCGAATTCACTGATTAATTGTAAATTATTGGATATATATTAACTATTCAGATGACTTGTATCAAGTTACAAGATCAAAAAATTAACAAGTCTAGATCGGCGTAATGAACCAAAAAAATAGTCAGAGATCAGTCAAATTACAAAATAATCATATAAAATATTTAAAATATTTCATGATTAATCATTACAAAAATCAGTAAGAATCTGAAAATAATTAAGACTAAACTGAAAACATATTCTTGATAGTATCAAAAGCGCCAGGAACAGTATGAACTTGAGATATAGTATTTTTTACATTGAATTTTTTTAATTCATCAGATGTGAAAGGACCAATTGCAACAACCAATAATTTTTCTAAATTATGCAATAATGAAAATTCATCATAATCTTTGGACATTATTTCAAAAAAGGCTCTAACGGATGAAGCACTAGTAAATACAATTCCATCAATTTTACTTTGTGAAAATAATTGTCTAAATTCATTCCATTGAGATGTATCTCTAAAAGCACAGACATCATATAGATGAATTTCTTTTACATCAATTCCTATTTTTTCCAATAATTCTTTCAAAAATGGGGTAGATGCTCCGCTTCTAGGCACAATCACTTTTTTGCCAACAGCATGTAGTTTTGTAAATAATTCTCCAACACCAACTGAGGAGTAAACATTTGGCATGTATGCAGGTTTAATTCCTTCATTTTCTAACGCAATTTTTGTTTTAGGTCCCACTGCCATTACAATAGTATTTGCCACTGCAAGTTGTAATTTTTCAAATTTAGAAACTTTTTTTGCAGTATCAAATAGAAGTTTAACAGCTTTTGAACTCATAAAAACAGAGTAATCAGGATTATATTGTTTTACTGAATCTAAAAATTCATCTACAATTTTTTCTCCCTTACTAACTAATTCAATAGTGGGTAATGAGATAGGTTTTGCATTACTGTTAATTACTAAATCCACGAATTCAGTTGAATCATCTTTTGAACGGGTGATAGCTATGGTTTTTCCGTTAAGCATTTTTTCTCCATCCTATAACAACAGATAGATCAACAACT
>JBHIUL010000157.1:0-2764 GCA_042138315.1 Nitrosarchaeum sp. | reverse complement strand
CAGTAAATTATGTGCTTGAATTTGAGCCTATTTTCAAAAATTTTACCTTTATTGGCAAAGAAACAATCACTGTTAACTGTAAAGAGTCAGTCAATTCTATTACATTACACTGTGCTGAACTAAAAATAAGATCATGCCACGTTCGCCACAATGGAGTATCTGAAAAAGCCATTACAAAAATTGATCCAAAAAAAGAAGAATTAACCATTATCATTAAAAATAAAATCAAAGGGTCTGCTTTTATTGAGATTGACTTTGTTGGGACCTTAAATGATCGACTCCTTGGATTTTACAGAAGTCAGTATAAACAAAATGGTAAGGTAAAGTATCTTGCAACAACACAGTTTGAAGCAGCTGATGCAAGGAGAGCATTTCCATGTTGGGATGAACCTGAAGTAAAGGCTACATTTGATATTTCAATAATTGCAGAAAATAAATTCACTGCGATTTCTAACATGCCAGTTACATCAAAAAAGAGAATGAAAAATAAAACAATTTACAAATTTGCAAAAACCCCAATCATGTCTACATATCTTATCTATCTTGCTGTAGGCGAATTTGAATATCTTGTTGGTAAAACTGGAAAAATTCAGATTCGTGTTATTACAACAAAAGGTAACAAATCCAAAGGCAAGTATTCACTTGAACTAGGTAAAAAATTACTTTCATCATATGAGAAATATTTTGGAATAAAATACCCTTTGCCTAAATTAGACTTGATTGCAATTCCAGATTTTGCAGCTGGCGCTATGGAGAATTGGGGTGCAATAACATTTAGAGAAACCATTTTACTTTATGATCCAAAAACATCTTCCACTAGAACAAAACAATACATTGCTGAAGTAATATCACATGAAATTGCACATCAGTGGTTTGGAAATCTTGTAACTATGAAATGGTGGAATGATTTATGGTTAAATGAGAGCTTTGCAACATTTATGGCAACAAAGTTTGTTGATAAATTCTATCCTGAATGGGATCTGTGGAATCAATTTGTGGAAGATGCGATGAACACCGCAATGGGATTGGATTCATTAAAAAATACGCATCCTATTGACGTTAAAGTGAATTCTACATCTGAAATTCGTGAAATTTTTGATGCAATATCTTATGATAAGGGAGGATGTGTTTTAAGAATGCTTGAACACTATGTTGGTGAATCTAATTTTCAAAAAGGACTAAAACACTATCTTAATGAATTCAAATACAAAAATGCAGAAGGCAAAGATCTTTGGGATGCAATTGGTAAAATCTCTAAGATGCCTGTACGTTCAATGGTGTATACGTGGTTAAAACAACCTGGTTTTCCGGTAGTTGAAATAGAAAAAAAAGATTCTACATTACATCTTAAACAAAGACGATACATGTTGGAATCCGGTAAAAAACCTAATAGTGGATTGTGGCATATCCCACTTTCTGTTGGACTACAAGATGAATTGTTTAAGAAACTTTTTACAAAAAAATCAATATCTGTAAAATTACCTGCTAACAGTCTTGGATTTGTAGCTAATTTTGGAAGAAAAGGATTTTACCGTGTCAAATATGATGAAGGAACTTTACTGGATCTCAAAATGCTTGTTGATCAAAAACAAATTCTGCCAATTGATAGATGGGCCATTCAAAATGATTTATTTTCCTTGTGTATCTCTGGTGATGAATCTGTTCGAAATTATCTTGATTTTTCAGATGCATATGGTGATGAGGATAGTTATTTAGCAACTGTGAATGTTGCCCATAATTTATCTTCATTATACTTTAGAGCATTTGGTGAAGATTTCTCTAAAGAAATTCGAAATTATACGGTGAATTATCTTAAGAAAATTTTATATGATTTAGGATGGATTCCTAAAAAAACTGATAAACATACAGACGCCATGATGAGAGGATTTGTAATTTTTACCTTGGGTAAATTAGATGATGAAGAAGTTACAACAGAATCTATAGCAAAATATAAACAATTTTTAAAAAACCCTCAGTCGTTACCTCCTGATTTAGTTGAACCTATTTGCTCTGTTATGGCATGGAATGGAAATTCAAAGACACATGCTGAATTAACACGCCTTTACAAAAATGCAAAGACCACAGAAGAGAAACTTCGTTTCCTTGGAGCAATGTGTAGCTTCAAAGATGAAAAGTTATTACTAAAATCACTGAATTTTTCTCAAACCTCTGAGGTTCGTTCTCAAAACATGCAGTTACCAATCATGAAAGTTGCTGCAAACCCCTATGGTAAAAAAATTCTATGGCCTTGGCTTAAAAGTAATTGGCCAAAACTCAGCAAAAAAGTTGGTTCTGGCAATCCATTGTTTAATAGAATCGTTGCTAGCATCTCTTCGATCGCTGATGATTCTATGGAAAAGGAAATTCGGCAATTCTTTAAAAAAAATCCTACACCTGGAACTGAAAGAACACAAGAGCAAACTCTTGAAAGAATTAGAATTAACTCCAAATTTTTGCGTAGTATGAAAAAAGAATTTTCATAATAATTATGGCAAAAAAAATTATTCCACTAATTTCAATTGCTGTAATTACCATGTTAGGTGTATTTTTTATTTTTGATTCAAGCTCAAACAAAGATGTGTTAAAATCTACATTTGAAATTGATGCAACATATTATGAAGAAGGATACGTTGAAATTTCATATTTAGATAAAACAGAAAAAACCAATAATGTCGTACTAGAAATTTTAGGAATGGATGAATCATTTCAAAAAACTTTGCCCGGCTCTCAATTTGTTGAAACTGTTCCATTTCCAATTCCACCT
>JBHIUL010000156.1:0-2771 GCA_042138315.1 Nitrosarchaeum sp. | reverse complement strand
CAACCATATGATGTTTTTGAAAGAATTTTCAATTCTGAATTAGAAAAATAGAAAAATCATCGATCAATTAGCAAAAAGTATATAAAAAATTGTAAAAACTTGCTAAGGAGTAAGATAGAATTAGCTCAATATCCTTATATGAGTATAGACGGAGGCAAGCTTGATGGCAGCTGGAATAGATGATATTACAATATACATCCCAAGACTGTACATAGATGCAGCGGATTTTGCAAAAGCCAGAGGGTTAGACCCAGAAAAATTACAGAAAGGTCTAGGAGTATCTCAAATGGCAATAGTAGATACTAATCAAGACCCAGCATGCCTTGCAGCAAATGCATGTCTTCAAATTATGCAAAAAAACAAGTTATCGCCGGAAGATATTGGAAGATTGTATGTATCAACAGAATCTTCATTTGATGAATCAAAAGCAATGAACTCTTATGTTATTGGGATGTTAGAACAGGTTTATGGTCAGGGTGCTTTTGAGCATTGTGGCGGAGTAGAAACAAAATTTGCTTGTGTTAGTGGATCTTATGCACTTTATGACAATACTAATTGGATCAGAGCTGGTGAAGCAGAAGGAAAAAATGCGTTAGTAGTAGTATCCGATATTGCAAAATACGACATGGGTTCTAGTGGAGAAATGACACAAGGTGCAGGTGCAGTAGTAATGCTACTAAATGATAAACCAAGATTATTAGCATTTGATCCTAAAGTAACTGCAACATCAATTAAAGACGAATATGATTTTTACAGACCATTTGGAAAAGAAACACCAATTGTACATGGGCAATACTCCAATCTTTTGTATATGATTCAAGTAAGAAAAGCACTTGAAACATACAAGAAAAAAGCTTTAGCATCAGGATTAATGAAATTAGAATCAGGTGAAACAATATTAGATCATATGGATTATCTCAACATGCACTTACCATATAGCAATATGGGCAAAAAAGCTCTAGCATATCTTGTAAGACATGAATGGCGTCAACTACCAAGATGGAAAAAAATAATTCAAGAAATTGGAATGCAAGAACCAATTCCAAAAGATCCACGAGGAACAATTGAATCGGTGTTAGGAGATGGGGAATTTATGGCAAAAGATCATGAATTTACAAAATTATTTACAAAGACAAAAGAATTTCAAGAAGTTTATGAAGCAAAGCTTGCAAGTTCATTAATCGCATCAAAAATGATTGGGAATCTATACACTGCATCACTATATCTTGGATTTAGAAGTTGTCTTGAATTTGAATATCAAAAAGGCATAGATTTGAATGGAAAACGTGTTGGATTTGGATCATATGGTAGTGGAAGTAGTGCCATGGTGTTCAGCGGCACTATACAACCGCAGTACGAAGAGATTGTAAAAGATATGAATTTAGAGGCAGAACTTGCTCCAAGAAGAAAACTGACATTACAAGAATATGAAATCCTACATGAAAATAAACTCTCACCAGAAGAACCAATGCTAAATACAAAAAAAGAGTTCATCTTAGTGGATGTAAATACCACTACTGAATCAAGAGGGGAAAGACGATACATTTTCAATGAATAATTAAATGCAAGAAGAACAAAATCCAATCAAAGACCTGCTATTTGATTATCTAAAATCAGACAAAATTAAAGAACTAACATCACAGTCAAAATTCACAGAAGTTATTGAGGATACGTTAGAGAATTGTTATGATCAAGTTATTTCCATGGGAGAAAAAAATGAGAGTTTAGGAATTCTTGCTACAGGATTACTTCATTACATTCTAACAAACGCACTAATATCAAGTCAGAGAAAAATAGAATACGACAAAATTGAAATTGACATTGTCATTCCAAATTTAAAAACATTGAAGATTGACCCAAAAAAAACTTTGATAATATGCATTCCTAAAACTAATAACAAAAACATTATAGAGCAAAAATTAATACAATTACAAAAAATTCAACCAATTAAAGAGAATATTTGGTTAGTGATTACACAAAAAATGGAGTTACAACATAAAACATATGTAATTGAAAAGAAAAATGGAACATTTTCAAAAATGATATATGACATAGGGCAATTTGTAAACGTACAAGGTCAAAACAAATTCAAAATATTACGTATTTAAAAATTAGTTTAACAAAGATTTGAAATCAATATTTTTTTGAAATATACGGTGAAGAGAGGTATCGCTCATATCTTCAATAAATGGGATAGAACCTAATATTGGCACATTCGTTAAATTTTCTAAATCTCTTTTCAATTCTTTTATTTTATAGCCACCAACATCAAAATCATTTATCACAATGCCCTTCACAGGAATTTTGTATTGTTTACACATCTTACAAGTCATAATTGTGTGATTAATAGTTCCAACTTTTGTTCTTGTAACTATGATTGCAGGTAATTTCATATCTTTAATCAAATTGGTTACAAAATAATCTTGTAGAATTGGAGTCATAATGCCACCCATACCTTCAACTAACATCATTGAATGTAATTGAGATAATTTTTTGAATCGAGTTAAGATCAGTTCAATGTTTGGTTTTATTTTTAAATTTTTAAATGCAGTGTAAGGGGATGCAGCAATTGGAAAAAATTGCGGGTTAAGTAACATTTCAGTGTCATTTACTTGTGCAGATTTTGATAAAATCTCTACATCTTCTGACTTGAATCCAGTTTTTTGAGGAGAACCTGCAGCAAATGGTTTCATCACCCCTACATCAATCCCCATCTTTCGGAGTGTAACTGCAAAACCGGCAGTAACATAGGTTTTTCCAACATCAGTATC
>JBHIUL010000155.1:0-2771 GCA_042138315.1 Nitrosarchaeum sp. | reverse complement strand
GACGATTTTTTTAATACTAAAGTGAGAGGGCCGGGCCAAAATTTTTCTATTAATTGTTCTGCTTCAGGTGGAATATTTTTTGCAAATTTTTTAATGTCGTCTTTATTTGATATATGAAATATCAAAGGATTGTCATTTGGTCTTTTTTTTGCTTGAAATATTTTTTTAATTGCATTGGGGTTTAAACCGTCAGCACCCAAACCATAAACTGTTTCTGTTGGGAATGCAACGATTCCACCTTTACGTAAAATTGAAACACTTTCTTTGATTTTTTTTATCTCTGGTTTTTTTGGATTTATTTTGATTATCCTAGTTTGCATATATTCAAAGGTATTTTGAGATATTAAAAATTAGAGTAATTATTCTGGTTTCAACAAGATTTTTCCAAAGAGACCTTTTCCAGTTAACATCTTTGTATGAGCCTCTGCTGCTTGCTCAAATGAATAGACTGAATCTATTGCAGCTTTGATTTTTCCTTTACCCATCCAGTATAGACCTTGATCTAATTCGGCTTTTGTTCCTTGAGTTGAGCCAAGAATGTTTGTTCCTTTAAAGAATATGTGTCTAAGATCAGTTTTTGCATCATATCCTGTTGTTGCACCACATGATACTAGTGTTGCACCATACTTTAGTAGTGTAAGTTGTTTATTCCAGTGAGTTTGACCAATGTGATCAAAAGATAAATCAATTCCCGGTGCTTCATCTTTTTTCTTTGCTAATTCTTTTGTAATTTTAAAGACTTCTTTTGACCAGTCTTCTTTTCTATGATCTACTGCAAAATCTGCGCCTAATTCTAGACATTTATCTAATTTGTCAGGGCTAGCAGTTGCAATAACATCACAGTTGTATAATTTTGCAATTTGAATTCCAAAGCTTCCAACTCCAGAACCTCCACCCATAATCAAAACAGTTTGTCCTGGTCGAATCTTTGCCCTTCCAACTAACATATGCCAAGATGTTAAAAGAGTCATAGATGCAGCAGCTGCATCATCATAGCTTACACCTTCTGGAATTTTTGAAACATTAACTTCTGGAAGATGTGTTATTTCAGAAAATGCTCCCCATGTTGGACCAGTTTGAAATCCCCAAATTGTTCTATTAACACAATCAAATTCTCTACCATCAGTACATGCTTTACATACTCTACATGACATGTTAGAATGTGATACTACTTTATCGCCAACTTTGATATTTTTTACATCTTCACCAACTGCAATTACATCTCCAGCTGCATCAGAACCAGAAATATGTGGTAATGGAACTGCTACTGGTGAACCTCTCATTCCCCAGATATCATTATAATTTAGAGCAGCAGATTTTACTTTGAAAACTACTTCATCAGCTTTTGGTTTTGGATCTGGTACTTCTTTTACTTTTAAAATTTTTGCATAATTATCATCAGGTGCATATTCTTCGTAAACTACGCCTTTCATGATTAAGTTTGAGCATTACCCCTATTATATTTTCTCAAAAATCAAATACGATTTATCTTAAAGTCACGTTTTGGTTGTTGAATAGATAACAAAATTTGTTTTAGTTGATTATCATTAATCTGAGAATTCATTTTTCCTTGTGTTGCCAATCCTATAAGATATTGTTCTACAAGATCAGATAGTTCAGGTTTAACCATTTTTATATTATTTAATCGCATTCTTGCTTCTGGAGAAAGTATCTGTTTGAGAACTTGTTCTTTTTGTGCAGATATGTCGTGACTTTGTTTATCGTGAGAATCACTTGGTTCAGGAAAACTCATTTTAAATCTAAGAGTAAACTTTTAGCTGTGGGTTTTCAACGATAAGTTCGTTTAGAATTTCTGTTGATAGTCTATCTAATTTTTGCATTCCTTGTTTTGAAATAACACGTCCTTTTTTCTCAACTTTTTCTATATAACCGAGTTTTTCTAATCCTTGAACTGCATTACGAATTATTGCACCGCCTGCATCTTTATGATGGGCAGCACCATATCCAGATGGTCTTCCACCTCCATAAATTTTTCTTAATTCATTAATACCAAGTGGGCCATGAAGGTAAATTTTTCTCATTAATGATGCACATCTAGTATACCACCAATCTCTATCTTGAGGTGGTTTATCTGCATGAGCACCAGTCTTTACAAATGGAATCCAAGTAGGAGCAGGAATATCCTCATTTTTTAGAATAGCTGCTAATCTACTAATCAATACATCAGATGGTACATCGTATACCTTTGCCATGAAGTGAAAAAATCGAGAATCGTCTTATAAATCATTGAGGCATTGGACTTGATTTCTTTAAGATATTCAAGCGTAAATTTTGAGATCGGATATCATTTTTCAACCTATAACATGAATCAAAGTTTCATAGAATCTAATTTTTTGTTTGATTAGATAAAGGAATTATCTTACGATAAGTATGTCCACATAGATTACAGGAAATTCTAATAGACTTTACTGATGTTCTACCAAGACGAATTCTAGAGTTTATTCCTGGTGCGATAAAGGACTTACATTTTTTACAAAAAACAATTTTTAACTCATAAGGCATACGGATTTTGTGCCTTGTGCTGATTCTTTGTGCAAGTGATGCTTGTCGTTGTGAAAGATCTGGATTTGTTCTTGCGTTAGAAATTGCACTATTAATTAAAATCTCCATCCTTTCTAATGCAATTTTTCTAAGGGATGGTTTCATAGTTGCTATTTATCATACACCTAAAAATTGGTTCTCTTTAGATTAAAAATGCAGTCAGCGGGATTCGAACCCGCGTCACAGGGTTGGAAACCCCGAATACTAAC
>JBHIUL010000154.1:0-2793 GCA_042138315.1 Nitrosarchaeum sp. | reverse complement strand
TACTAGGAATTATGTTTTCCATTACCAGTAATTTCATTTTGAATAAATATTGGACGTTTGAAGATAGGGATTTTGCCGTAAAAAGAACAATTATTCAGTATGGCAAGTTTGCAGGATTTAGCTCTATTGGAGCATTAGTTCAACTCGGAATAGTGTATTACTTAGTAGATGAATTAACAGTATCATATCCAATTGCATTAGTATCTGCAGTGGCAACGGCTGCATTTAGTAATTTCATTTTAAATAAAAAGTGGACATTTAAAGAAAAAGTTTGGAGTTAAACACACATATTTTTAATCAAACAGATAGTTTGTCACTATTTTGAAAGATTAGACAAGGTTTGAATATAGATAAAGATCATAACAAGTATGGTGCTTGGCATAATCATTGCAGTTGGAGTTGCAGCAATTATTGTGATAATCATAATAAAGTTAGTTCAAAGCGGAAATGGATTAAATGGGTCAAAAAATACAAAAACATGTATCACGTGTGGTCGTAAAACAAACTCTCTGATTTGTCAATTTTGTAAAAAAAATACAGATTCATTAAGATAAAAATAACATCTAAAATTAAAAAGCACCCATTAATTTCAAACCCATCACAATCAACACAATACCCCCAAGCAGCATTATCAAACCATTTCGAGTCATAAAAAATCTTGATCAAACTACTATATGAAAGTCATTTTTCAAAAGCAGGATTATTTATGGGGAATACGAACACATAAAATCATTGCAAAGAATAATGTACATCACAAAACAAAGCCATTCCGTTTGATAGTGTTTTAGCTGTTATACAGCAACCGTCTTGTAGTCCTTTACCGCAAATATAACATTCCACCTCAGACACGGTAGATTTTAGCTCTGATGATTTTTTGAAATATACATCTTGGATTAATGCGGATTTAGTCCCCTGCATAGTTATAGAGTATACGATCTATTATCATATAAAGGTACCGTACTATACCGTAATTTGGTTGGCATAAAAGGCATGTAAAACAGAACAAATGGATCTCAAATAGCTTATCAATTTAAATAATAAATGAGTAAAATTTGGGTTATGGGTGGACACCTTTGGAAATTCTCAACCGAAAGTAATACCACTAGAGTTATCTGAAAATCAATTTCAAATTTATAATAAAATTTCAAGAAATTATTCACATTCATTTCTCTTTGAATCTCTATCAGGTCCAGAAGTATTAGCAGAGACATCAGTAATGGGATTTGATCCTAAAATAATTCTCAAAGGATTTACAGATAGAGTCGAAATTACAATAGATGGTAAAATTAAGACAGTAAAAACAAATGACCCTTTTACAGAATTAAAAAAATTACTTGGTAAATCAGAAGATCAAAGTTACAGATATCTAGGCGGGGCAGTAGGAGTTGTAAATTATGATGCAATAAGACTAGTTGAAAACATCCAAGATAATCATGATTCACCACAACCATTAATGGAATTTGGAATATATGATGATGGAATATTATATGACAACATACACAAAAAATTATTTTATTTCTATCATGAGCAAAATAGATTTGCAGAATTTAAGATGAATGCGGATACATTTGGAGATTTTAAAGCAACAGAAGTAACACCTAACATGAATCAAGAAAATTTTTCAAGAATAGTCAATAAAGCAAAACAGTACATTCATGATGGAGATATATTCCAAGTTGTACTGTCTAGAAAATTCACATTTGATACAGATGGTGACAATCTAACACTATACAAGACATTACGAAAGTTAAATCCATCGCCATACATGTACCATTTGAAACAAGACAGCAAAACCATCATAGGTGCATCACCTGAAATGTTAGTAAGAATTACAAATGATAAAGTAGAAACATTTCCAATTGCAGGCACTAGAAAAATTACAGATGATGTAGAAAAAAACAAACAACT
Organism: Nitrosarchaeum sp.; assembly: GCA_042138315.1. GTDB lineage: Archaea > Thermoproteota > Nitrososphaeria > Nitrososphaerales > Nitrosopumilaceae > Nitrosarchaeum. The sequence goes on along the minus strand of JBHIUL010000154.1, from coordinate 885 downwards.
GTCAGATGAATTACTTCATGATGAAAAAGAGTTGGCAGAACACACCATGTTGGTAGATTTAGGCAGAAATGATATAGGCAGAGTATGCAAATACGGAACGGTACACATTGAAGAGTTAATGCAAATTAAACAGTTCAGTCATGTCCAACACATAGTAACACATGTGGTAGGAAATTTAGCGCCTAAAAATGACATGTTTGATGCGTTTAAGGCAGTATTTCCAGCAGGAACTGTATCAGGGGCACCAAAAGTCAGAGCTATGGAAATAATCGAAGAGTTAGAGCCTGAGGCAAGAGGACCATATGCAGGTGCAGTCGGGTATTTTTCATTTAACGGATGCTGTGATTTTGCAATTGCAATCAGGAGTATATTCATCAACGGTAAAAAAGGATTTGTACAATCAGGAGCAGGTATCGTCTCAGATTCTATCGCAGAAAATGAATTCAAAGAAACAGAACACAAGGCAGGAGCAATGCTACAAGCATTAAAGGAGGCAACAAAATGAAATTTCTAATCATAGACAATTATGATTCGTTTGTTTACAACATTGCTCAGTATTTGGGTGAGCTTGGTGTAGATTCCGATGTAATTAGAAATGACAAAATAACATTAGAACAAATTATACAAAACAAGTATGATGCAATAATCATATCACCGGGTCCTGGAACTCCATCAGATAAAAAATATTTTGGGATATGCGGAGATGTAATAAAGAACATAGGGCCTACAGTTCCAATATTAGGAGTTTGTTTAGGGCATCAGGGAATAATAGAAGCTTTTGGTGGGAAGGTTACAAACGCAGGTTGTGTAAGACATGGGAAAACAAGTCCAGTAAAACATACAAATTCAGAATTATTCAAAGATGTTAAAAATCCATTCAGAGCA
>JBHIUL010000153.1:0-2900 GCA_042138315.1 Nitrosarchaeum sp. | reverse complement strand
TTCAGCTTCAAAAGCACGCATTAAACCAAGAGACTCAATTGACTCGTGTTTTGCCAATATACTTTTGTTATGTAATGCAGTATTTACCAAAACAGGGATTTTTTTTCTCATATTCCTTGCAGCGATTTGGAAACAGGCTTCATGTTTTACAACTCCATTATCATCATTATCCAAAACCCATTCAAGAACATCAGATACTTTATCAAACATTGTATCATTTGAAAGTTTTTTCTCTGCTAATTCACCAATTAACCATACAGCATCCCATCGTTTTGATTCATCAGGTTCATTTTTCAGTATTTTTTCACAAACTAAGAAACGCTCATCATCAGATAATGAACGAATGTTGTTTTCATCAAGTAACTCAATACCCATTCAGATATTTGGAAATATGTGACTTTTAAAACTAGCGTTATGTTACAATATGAGAATAAGAAGATTACGCACAAAACAACATTACCAAAAATAAGAATTAGTGAGATTTTAAAGTAGCATTTTTTTTAACAATACCCACACAGTTCTTACTACCACATTTACACTGAAAAACTTGAAATGGATTCATGAATGGCAAATAATTCCAGGTAATCTCTTCGTTTTTTTCGATATTTCTTGCAGCAATAATTTGGGTGGGATCATCAGCCGGAAAATCAACTGTGTTAGGATCACAACTATGATTCATTAATCTAGTATCATCAATTTCCATGTAATAACAATCATCAATTTGATAACAGTGATCGATCCAAACTTGTCGTTCAGATAACGGTAATTTTTCTAATTCAGAAGGCAAAATAGATTTAGTAGTATCGTCAGTAGGAGTCCAAATCAATTCATCTTTGAAAATCATCTCTTTAGCAAATAGACCAAAACGATCAATTTTAGAAATATTACGTTTTTCAATTTTCCTATTTAACATTTGATGAGTTGTAGTTATTCAATAATATCAGATAAACTTTTTGTGAATATCAGATATTCAGTCATATTGAACAATACAAATCAATAATCAGAGAAGATATTCAAAATAACTTTTTTCTTGATATTTAGCTCAAAAAAAACAATCAAGACAATTTTATGTGATCAAAAATAAAAAAATAATATGAAAACGCCAGAAATAGTTCCAGAAAAACTTGGCAATCCAATTGATTTTAGAATATTAATCATTATCGGCATAGTTGTGATTGGATTTCACATACTAGTGAACAATTCTGAAGAATCAGACATGTTGATCTATAGTTTTTCAATGATTATTCCGTTATCGGTATCAATTTTTGGGTTTATTGTTGCAAAAAGATATGCAGGTACTTTAGTATATTCAAGAGCATACCTAATGCTTGCATTAGCATTTTTAATGATGTTTGGTGCAGAAGCAACTTATTTTGTATATGAACAAATCCTGGAATTAGATCCATATCCATCAATTGCAGACGTATTCTTTTTTGTATTTTATCCATTATTGATTCTCTATCTAATCATCAATATCAGATTCTTTGCCCCACAAGTTACAAAAAGTGGTGCCGCAATTACAGTTGGAATTCCAGCAGCTATTACGGCAATTTACATTAACTTGACCATAGCTGATGTAGGGAGTTTTGACTTTTATTATGGGATAATTTTTGTTGCTGCAGCTTCGACAACATTAGGCCTATCAATACACACAGCTAGAATTTTCAAAGGGGGGTTAATTGGAACAGCGTGGTTAGTTCTAGTGATAGGAATTATGTTAAATGTGGTTGGAGATACATGGTATTATTATATTGAAGTCGGTGAAGGATATACTTTAGATCATCCAGTCAATCTTTTCTGGTATTCAGCATATCTGCTTATTCTTTATGCATTATACAAACATAAGAAATCATTATAAAAAATTAAAGAATTAATCTCATATGATCAACACAGTCATCGGATATCATTAAGAAAAACACGATGAAATATTAAACCAAATACTAATTTGCAATCATTTGGAAGATAAGGCTCTCGTTGAGAGTAGTCTTTTTTAGTTGGACTTTAACTACAATGACATTTTTCTCAATATCCATCTTTACATTATCAAAGATTGTTTCATATTTTTTTATTTTTTTACCATCACTTGCTAAAGAATAGCCATTAGAAATAAGCAATCCATGATCAATCAAATGATTTATCTTTCTATAACCAGATGTTTGAGGCACATTACACTCACTTAAGATATCAGCTATGATTAATGGTTTATCTAAAACAGTTCCAATTATTGCTTTTTTATCTTCATCTGCAAATGATTCTAGAAATACTTTAGCTAGATCTTGATCTTTTATAGTAATCCAATTATCAGTGCCTTTCTTTTGTTTTAGATCAATAATATTTTGTAAGAATTTCTTCTCCAATCCATCTGCACCTGCACCAAAAAATTCCCTCAATATACCATCAAACTTGTAAAAATCCTTTATGGCCTGTACAACACCCATACCATGACGCTCCATTAATCGTTGTTCAATTTTATTTAGAGTAGCTTTACCCAAATTTTCTTCTATAGACTTACGTAATGACGGTGCAAGTAAGTTATCCAAACTGTTTTCCAATTACTGAATATAAGAACTAGCAAGTATTAAACTAATTGTAATATTTGGATAGGACAAAAATTGTATGGATCATAATTTTAAAAAATATTTTATTTATTTTTGTTTCAGTTTCATATTAAAAAATAGGAAATATTACGAATAAAAATAAATCAAATTATGCATAAAACATTACAACTTACTACAGTTAAACACATTGTAATCACCAATGCAAGTAGTAAGTGTTATAGTATAACATACCAATGCATATCACCAAAAATGGAAATAACACAATATACAAAATGAACAAATGTAGAAAAGGAGATCGATAGAACTGACTTTACAAGAAAACAGGATCCTTAGAAAAACAGA
>JBHIUL010000152.1:0-2919 GCA_042138315.1 Nitrosarchaeum sp. | reverse complement strand
AATTTTTCCCAAATATAGTCAAGTAGTTTATCTGCTTCTTCATTTTTTGTTTTTTTTCTTGAATTCAATGCAAAGATGTTTTTTATCTTTCCATTTCTTACAAACCCTCCACCCTTCTCCAAAGTTACAAATGGTTCACATGCATAAGCCGTATTGTCTGCTAGTGTAAATCCTCCAACAGACCAAATGTTTGGAATTGATCTTCCTGCATGTATAGTGTACTGTCCTAGCGAATGACCACTAAGATTTGCAATTGGTTTGAATCCATTTTGTTTTATTGTTTTTTCTATTGTTCTACCTATGTCACTTGCTTTAACCCCTGTTTTTATCATAGACATTGCATTGCTTAATGCATCTTCTGCAGTCTGAATTAGTCCTTCATATTGTGCATCTTGACATACTGTAACTGCAGTATCTGCAATGTATCCGTTAATCTGTGCACCAAGATCAATCTTGACCAAATCTGATTCTTTGATTGTAATTGGATCATTTGGCTCTGCTGTATAATGAGCTGCTATTTCATTAATACTTGCATTGACTGGAAATGCACATTTTGCACCACGTTTTTTAATTTGGTCTTCTACCTCTTCACAAATTTCATAAACTGTTTTTCCAATCCAATTTTTCTTTCTAGCTAACTCTCTTACTTCAGCAGCAATTTTACCTGCTTTGATATAATCTTCAATCTGCAATGTCCTTTTGTTATTTTGACTGTCTTTAAAATGATTATCTGTCAAGCTTAAATTGGGCAACTTTTAGGTTTTACTGGGATCGTGGTCTAGCTTGGTATGATTCTGCGTTTGGGACGCAGAGGTCGTGTGTTCAAATCACGCCGATCCCACCACTAATCATTATCTTATTATCAAATACTTTGTTGATCTTATTGCCGAGCAATGAGGACGAGTTAGAGTAATGATTTCTACATGAAATAAATTATTGGCGCTGAGCTCCGGCATGTTTTTATGAATTATTGTTTGCATTGGTTTTATTGAATTTTGAAAAACGTGATATTGTTCTGATTGTGGGACTATTGTTTTTCATGATTGGATTGATTCCCTTTATGGCTCCGATGTATGCTGCATTAATTGTAATTGCCATGTATTTTGGAATAAAATTTTATGTGATCAACCGAAGTAAATCTATCAAAAAAGACATACCTGAGGGCATTTGTGCTGAATGTGGTTCTAAAATATCTAATCAAAAATGCCCAAACTGTGATTTTTTAAATGACTGATTGTCGAATTCAGACTTTGATTACTATTTCTTTTTATAATTAAAAGATTTGATGGATAAATTACCCTCGTGGCATTAATCCTGTTATTGTGTATAATCTCAATAATTCATCCATCATGTTGCTTCTTTGACTTGATGATTTGTTTTTAGCATCTTTGAGTATTTGTTGCATCTTTTCTACTGCTTCATGTTTCTGAACTAACTCTGCACCTAAGGTGTTGCCGTTCTTTGCTTTCATCACTACCCCGTAATGTGAACATTCTCCTTTTTGAATTACTTTGTTTACTCCTAGATTTTGTCTCTCCATATCTGATTTTAAAATTACTTCTGTCACTGCTAAAGGATATGATGTTGCACATGCCTTTACAATATAGACCCAATAATCTGATTTTCCAGGATATTGTTTTACTGTTACTTTTTCAAGATGTTTACTAAGTGAACCATCATGCCCACTATAAGGTATTGCATCTGTATGTTGGATAGATGAAAACACTATTGTTAAAACAAGAATAGCTGCTAATGCCCCAATAAACTGTTTTTTCATATTTTTACTTCCTCAGAGTGTTTTTGAGCAATTGTATTTCCAAAAGTGATCAAAATTTTGCAGGATTCATGTGATTGTATTTCCTTTGGTTTGCCACATTTGATGCATTTTCTTAAAGATGCTCTTTTACAAAACACACACATTGAAATTGGTACTAATGGTCCATTGCAATTCATACATGCATAAAAAATATTTTTTGAGAGATTACTTCCATCATCAAAATTGAATCCAGCGATTTGTTTAGTATTGCTGATTGGGGAATCTGGCTTTTCTATGGATTCGATGGAAATTGTTTCTCTCATGGAATAAGTAACTTGATTTTATTATTTGGAAATACCTTGTAATTTGTGGCATGCTATTAAAATTCAAATATCGTGCCTACTTTCTGTTAACCTATTTTTGTGATGATGAACATGCCCATCATTTGTAATTTTGAATTCTATTATACAAATTATTTATACGCAGATCCTAAATATCATAAAATCATCATAAATGTACAATAATGGTCCTAAAAATCATAAATTTGAGGTCAACTTTAACAACTTGCTCAACTTTTCCTCAATTCCATTCTAAAATGAGACTTTTAATCATTCGATATAGGAAGACATGATGAAAAATCTATTTGTTTTATTTTCTATTTTGGTTTTTAGTGGGTTAATCGTTACAGCTAGCGCTCAAACTAATCATGTTGTAATTAATGAAATTGATACAAATCCTCCAGGCGATGATACAAAATATGCCGTGGAATGGATTGAACTGTATAATCCTACAAGTTCTAAAGTCGACATTAGTGGCTGGCAAATTGCTTCTACAACTGGATTGAAAAAAACATTAGTTGTTCCTACTGGCACTTTTATTGAATCTGGAAAATTTTTGACATTTTCCTATCAGAGTCTATGGTTTACTGATACTAATGATTTGGTTGAACTAAAAGATAAAAGTGGAATTGTTGTAGATAGGACTCCTTTGATTGCTGATCTGAAAAATGATCATACTAGTTGGCAAAGAATCTATGATGGATATGATTTTGACAATGTAAATGATTGGAAATTTGTAACTGCTACAGCTGGTTCATCAAATGGAAAAATGATCGTCGCAGAAGAAAAAAAAGATGTCTCTGTATCTATCATGTCTGATAAATC
>JBHIUL010000151.1:0-2978 GCA_042138315.1 Nitrosarchaeum sp. | reverse complement strand
TGATTACCAAAAATTTCCTTTATCTGAACAGTCTAGATGTGCTCCACATTTAGGACAAAACATATGGCATGCTTGCATATCTACCATCTTATTATCACATCTAGGGCACCTAATTTCATCAGTCATACATCTGTTAAGAAATCTTGATTTAAAAATAATGTCCAAAGGTTAATTAGTCGTTCAACTTTTTTTTGTAATACTTGACAAATTTCAAGCTCACAATATCAGATGTAAAGGGAAAGTCTATCACTAAAGAATTGAAAGACAGCGATGCTAATCCATTATTGGGTTTACAACTAGGTAATGAAACAGATGCATCTATTGTAGGATTACAAGGAAAATTAAAACTAACTGGCGGTAGTGATAAATCCGGAGTGCCAATGAGAAATGACATTCATGGTTCAGCAAGAAAATATATTTTACTTTCAAAGGGTGTTGGATTACAAGCAGCAGAAATAGGTCAGAGAGTAAGAAAACTTATGAGAGGAAATACTGTTTCAGAAGAAATTTATCAGATAAATTGTAGATTTGATGGAGAACTACCAGTAGAAGCTCCTGCTGAAATAGCAACAGAATCTAAATAAAAAGAATAACTTAACATATACCGGTTCTACATTTTGATTGATGCATTGGCGAGAAACACTTCCTGATTGGTACATAAAAAAATATGGCCATCAACCATGTGTAAACATTGGAACTGCAGGTCATGTAGATCATGGTAAAACCACACTTATTCAAGCACTAACTGGTTCATGGACAAGTGTTCACAGTCAAGAACTAAAACGAGGAATTACAATTCGTGTTGGTTATTCTGATGCAGCATTTTACAAATGTAAAAGTTGTGAAGAACCACTAGGATATTCAACAACCCCAAAATGTAATAATTGTGGAAAAGAAAGTGAATTGTCTAGAGTTGTCAGCTTTGTAGATAGCCCAGGACATGAAAGTCTAATGGCAAATATGCTTTCAGGTTCTGCATTAATGGATGGAGCACTTTTGTTAGTAGCTGCTAATGAGCAAGTACCTAAACCACAAACTAAAGAACATCTTTTGGCATTACAAACACTTGGAATACAACAAATTGTTATAGTACAAAATAAAGTAGATCTAATTTCATATGAAGAAGCTATCGCTAATCATCAAGACATTACAAAATTTGTTAAAGGAACTTATGCTGCTAAGGCACCGATTATTCCAATATCTGCACAATCTGGTCTTAATGTAGATGCATTAATCGGTGCAATAGAACACACCATAAAGACTCCAGAACGGGATGAATCTAAAGAACCAATAATGCATGTCTTAAGATCTTTTGATGTTAATAAACCAGGTATTAAACTAAAAAATATCAAAGGTGGTGTAATTGGAGGAAGTTTAACACAAGGAACTTTTAATGTCGGTGATGAAATTGAAATTAAACCTGGGATTATGAATGAAAAAAGAAAAACATATGAGCCATTACTTACTGAAATTACTTCATTAGGTACGGCCGCTGGAATTGTAGAGTCTGTAAAACCTGGAGGTTTAGTAGCAATTGGCACTAAACTTGATCCTGCAATGACTCGAAGTGATTCTTTTATCGGTTCAGTGATCGGTAAACCTGGCACCCTTCCTGATAATTCAACACAGATAAAACTTGAAGTAAATCTATTTGATTCTGCTGTTGGAGCTAATGAAGATACTAAAGTACTTCCAATCCAGATAGGAGAACTATTGCGATTAAACATTGGAACTGCACCAATTCTTGGTAAAGTTACTAAAATCAAATTAAATAGCATAGAAATTGAACTTCGAAGACCTGCTTGCATTTTTGAAGGTGGTAATGTTGCTATTAGTAGAAGAATTACTGAGAGATGGAGATTAATCGGTGCAGGAATACTTGGTTGAAGTAATCTGCGATACAAATTTCTTAATTCATTTAGCTACTAGAAGAATCAAAAATCTTGATAACATTGATGTTGAAATTGGACAAATTACCTTTGTTGTACCACAGGTTGTTCATCACGAATTGACTCAGCTAATTAAAAATCCCAAAAAAAATCAAACTGTACTTATAACTAAAGATTTTATAAAAAATTTTAAAATTATTCCTATTTCTGGAAATTTTGCCGATAAAGAACTACTTGACTATGTGAAAAAAAATAGGGCAATAATTGGTACGATGGATAAGGAATTAAAGAAACACATCAAAGAATATGGAGGTTCTATATTGTCATTTTCCAATGACAAAATTATCTTAGAATCATAGTAAAATTTAACTTGTAGAATTTATTTTTGATTGATATGGCAGCTATGATTTTAGAAAGTACGTCTTTTAAAAATAATGAAAAAATTCCAAAGAAATATGGATATAAAAATAATAACGTAAACCCACCATTAAAGATTAAAGGAATTCCACAAAACACTAAATCCCTTGTTCTCATAATGGATGATCCTGATGCACTTGCTGCAGTAGGAAAAATTTGGGTTCACTGGGTAATATGGAATATTGATCCTACTATAACAGAAATTAAAGAAAATTCAATTCCTATTGGTAGTGTTGAAGGTAAAACCGATTTTGGAGAAATTGGATATGGTGGACCAGCTCCTCCTGATAAAGAACATACTTACATCTTCAAATTATATGCATTAGATAATAAATTGAATCTTAATGAGGGTGCATCTAAAATAGATGTAGAAAAATCAATGCAAAATCATGTTATTGCTGAAGCTAGATTAACAGGTAAATATTCTCCTTAAATCAATCTTTATTAGTTTCAAATATTTGTTTTTAAATACTTAACAAATTCTAATTAATTTTATACAAAGAGTAATAAATAAAGTTTAGAAAGACAAGCTAATTGATTTCAAACTTAACTTTATTATCACTCGGAAAATTTGATCTTAAATTAAGTCATCTTCTTATTGTGGGAATTCTTTCATTATCTTTTTCTATTTCATTTTTAGTTAGATCACAAGCAGCTGATTATGGTTGGGAA
>JBHIUL010000150.1:0-3003 GCA_042138315.1 Nitrosarchaeum sp. | reverse complement strand
TGGATGTATGTGACAACAAAACTCTCATCCAGTAAACACGGCTATATGCTTACTTTGGCTATTTTGTTCATTCTATACTTCCTTGCAAATTCATTTGGTGAATCTGGTGCGCTAACTGCATTAGTCTTTGGATTGATGTTAGGGAACAAACGTCGTTTAGCAAAATATTTGAAATTTCCTCTACCAAAAATTGATAGTGATGATCCCACTCATAATCAGATTACTTTTCTAGTTAGAACGTTCTTCTTTGTATTTGTTGGATTGCTTGCAAGCTTTGGAAATATTGAATTTATGGTTTTTGGCGTAATAGTGGCAGTTGCAATTTATTTCTCCAGAACACTTCTTGTCAAAATGACTTTGACTAAACGATTCTCAACACTTGATAAAAAAGTGACTATAGTTATGATACCTAGGGGCTTGGCAGCTGCAGTTCTTGCCACATTCCCGTTAACTATGGGGCTTCCAAACGCTTCGGCATATCCTCAAATTGTTTTTTCTATAATTATGGCCTCAGTAATTATTACTACGTTAGGATTAGGACGTGCAAAAAAAATCCCAGCCCCAGAACCTACAAGCGGTGGTTATATCACCAACTACAACCAAAATCAATAACGCTCTAATAACCTGATTACTTGGAATAATTATGGATTATGAAAATTTCTGTTCACAGATTTTAGACACTAATGATAAAATTCGATTTGCTACTGTTTATGATAAATGGGCTGTTCGTGTTGGAGGTGGTTTACGTAAAGGATTGACTAGTCTGCTTTCTGAACATAAAGAAAAAGAATTGGTAACTCTTTCTATTATTGATTGGCAAGCACGTAAAGAAATGTCTCAATGGCTTGGTAAAACAAAATACACTTTGGCCGAATATGATAAAGTAAAGCGTTTTTCATTTTATCTTGGAGATGATTATTTACTTCTTGTAAGTGCAGAAAAAGATGTGGATACAAATACAATAGTCGATGATGTTATCAGACTTTATTACAAAAATCAAACTTGACTAATTTTTAATTTTTTTTATACTTAAATTTTAATTTAAAATGTAATTTGTCTAAAGTTGATAAAAATTCATTTTTTAACTGTATGCTCTAGTTAGGTAAAAAATGAGATTCTATGTTTCCATTTCCATTTGAATAATGTTTCACTATTCCATATGATAGTTTTGTGTATCCGATATATTTCATTAATATTGTGTAAAAAAATTTCTAGTTAACATACTGTGTGTTCAAAACGATCAACATAATGAAAAATCTTGTGCGTACTTGTCTTTTTTATTATTTTTCAAAATCATCGTGTAACAGTAACTTGTTTCTTGAATAATCTACATCGATAGCAATTATCACTGGTTTATCTTTTAATTTTTTTGCCTCTTCTAAAATTTTAGGAAATTCTTCTGATGCTTTCATTGACCTTTCAAATTAATACTATTGATGATATTATCAAGTTTATGCCGTTTTTATCCCAATTGCTTCTTTTTGATAGGTGATTTTTCATTATGGGATATATTTGAGATATATTTAGTAATTACAAGAACATGTTTGCAGTGATTATGCATTATACAGTGGAACTACAAATAACATTTATTCCTAAAATATTGCATACTGAAAATTAATCTGGGTGCTGATGATGAGCGGAAAAGCCGTCTGACATGTGATGAGGATTATGAGAAATGAAGCATCCTTACATCTCTTCTCTGAAGATTTGTTAAATTATTTTTTTTATTAATATGAAATTGGCATCACTTTTTTCCGGTGGAAAAGATAGTACGTATTCAATTTTTTTAGCAAAAAAACAAAATCATGAAATAAAATGTCTTTTGAGTGTTTTTCCTAACTCTGATGAAAGTCATTTGTTACATTACCCAAGTATGTCGTGGACTTCATTACAAGCAAAATCAATGCAAATTCCTCACTTGACAATTACTTCCAAATCTGATAAAATAGATGATGAAATAAATTCATTAGAAAAAATATTAATTCGTGCAATTGATGAATATCAAATAGACGGTCTAGTGCATGGTGGTATTCAAAGTCAATTTCAAAAAGAAAAATTTGAAAATTTATGTGACAAGTTAAATCTAAAACCGATAGCACCCCTATGGCATCGTGATTCTCTTGAGTACATGACTGAATTAATAACTTCAAATTTTGTATTTGTTGTTACAAATGTCTCATCTGGGGGATTGAATGAATCTTGGCTTGGTAAAATAATAACATCGAATGATATCACTACTCTTTATGATCTGTCTCAAAAGTTTGGTTTTAATCTAAATTTTGAGGGAGGTGAAGCAGAAACTTTTGTGATAAATTGTCCTCTCTTTTCACATCCAATAGAAATTATTCGTGGGGAAAAAATTTGGGATGGATATAGAGGAAGGTTTGAAATAGTAGATGCGAGGCTGAATTACAATGCTTGATAGTCTCAAGAATAATCTACGTGACGCAATCAAGAAAATTGTAAAATCCTCTGGTATAGATGAGGAGCTTATCAAAGAATTATCTAAAGATGTTCAGAGAGCACTATTGCAATCTGATGTAAACGTTCGACTAGTTCTTGAAATTACTAAACAATTAGAAGCAAGATCATTAAATGAGACCCCTCCGCCAGGATTATCGCGAAAAGATCATATTGTGAAAATTCTTTATGATGAACTTGCAAAATTACTAGGTAAAGAAACTGATTTTGATTTCAAACCAAATAAACAAAATAAGCTAATAATGCTTGGAATTCAAGGAAGTGGAAAAACTACCGTAACTGCTAAACTTGCTAAATTTCTAACCAAGCAAGGTTATGCAGTTGGTGTGATTGGTGCTGACACATATCGTCCAGGGGCACTAGTTCAATTACGAACTATGTGTGAAAAATCTAACGTTGAAGTTTATGGTGAACCCAATAACAAAGATTCTCCAAACATAGTAAAAAATGGTTTAAAACATTTTGAAGAATTACCTTTGGATATTATCATAATTGACACTGCTGGACGACATAAAGAAGAAA
>JBHIUL010000149.1:0-3010 GCA_042138315.1 Nitrosarchaeum sp. | reverse complement strand
GATCCAGAAGTACAAGGAGAAGTAAGACAAATAATTAAGAAAATAATGGAAAGTGAGATTGCGCAAAGAAATCGCAAAGTGTGATTAAATGAGAGAAACAATAGAAGATTTAGCTAATCAGATTTTTTTTGATATATGTGAAAAAGAACAAACAGACATAGATATCTTCTTTCTAGATAACATTAATTTTCCAAAGATCGACTATTTGCCCAGAATGACAGTATATGTTCCGGTTCCAAGGGAATTAAACGGAAATAGCATCTATGAAGGAAATATTTTTTCAAATTATGAATCAGGAAAAGAAACAATCTGGAATTTATTTTTTGCAACAATATGTCATGCTGCCGGACATGCAAAGGTAACAGATTTTAACAAATATACGAATTGGATTAAAGGGAAAGACAAGAAAAAAGCATACAAGGTAATAGAGATTATAGAAGATGTTAAAGTTAACGACTATTTAGAAAAATCATTTCCGGAATACTATCAGGAAATAAATAAAATCAATCAAACATATAAAATGATAAATGAAAAAAATGAAAGAAAAAACAAAACATATGCAAAAAAAATATTTTCTGAAAAATTTACAAATAAAACATTAACTTGGGAAAAAATCAAAAAAGATATCCTAAATTCTGATTCTACAAAAGAAAAACTAATCGAGATTGCAGATTTGATGTATAATAATGAAAATCTAAGAATTGAAGAAAAAATACCATATGTTGATCATCATTTTATGCCAAAAAAAATATCTAACTGGCATCAAAATATCAAAATAAATCCAAAGGGGATAGTTCAGAAAAATGTAGAAAATTTCATTGAAACATGGTTTACACAATTAAAACACAAAGCAAAAATGTATAAAAAATATCAAGAGATGACTGCAGATCTGAACTTTGACAAGATTGAATTTGCACCAGAAAACATGGGTGAGTATCTAAGACTAAAAAATGCAGCACATGTATTTTTGAAAAAAATGAGTAGGGAAATCAAGATGGTTCCAAACATTATGGACGAAGGGAAACCAGAAGATATGGGGTTGTTGGAGATGCAAGCTGCAATTCAAGCTATGGCATCTCAAAATACAAGTATACAAATTTTTGAACAAGACGATGTCAGAAGAACAGAAGAAGCATGGGCCATAATATTAGATACAAGTAGTAGTATGAGATTAAAATTTGAGGAAATGAAAAAATTTGCAGTAGTACTTGGTGAAGCTGCAAATGAAGTTAACTCAAAAAATGGCAAGTGGGGATTTTTTACTTTTAATAATGATTTTACCATAGTGAAAGACAATCAAGAGAAATATGATCAAACAATAAAATCCAGAGTGGGTGGAATAACAGTTTCAGGATTGTCATTTGTTGGAGATGCAGTTAAACTCTGTAGTAGAGTGCTGGCAAAAGAAAACATTGAAAAAAAATACATTTTCCTAGTTACAGATGGTCAACAAGTAGGTACCCTGGGAAATAACAAGGACATGGAAAAGGCAGTTATGGAAGCAAGAAAAGCTGGAATTTCAGTTATTGGGATAGGATTTACTCAAGGAAAGACCAAAGTATTCAATCTTTGTTTGCCTTATGAAAATTTGCGTAAAACTACAGCTAAATTTATTGCAGCATATTCAAGAATAGCTGGAGATGATATGTAAAATATTCATTATGAAAAAAGGTAGTTATTCAAAGTAAGAAATATGAATATCATAAATTAAAAAATGAGATAAGACAAAATGTCAAACATGCGTCATAAATCATACAATACTAGTTAATTACGCACAAAATCAGATATGATTAAATAATTCTTATCTGTAATTCAAAAAAATTACATACGCCCCTACATAACCATCCGGAAATATGTTCTAGTAATAAAATGAAACCTTTACTAAGCAAAAGAAGTCGTGCATTAAGTACAGTACTTACAACAGTCATCATATTGGTGGCATCAGTTGTGCTTGGTTCAGGAGTTGTATTGTATGGTGCCAGTCTTTTCCAAGGGGGCACTCAACAAGAAGCAATTTCTGTAACAGGTGTAAAAGTATGGGTACATTCTACAGACTCAAACGGTTTAGCATGGGGTGCAGCAAAAATCAGAAACACTGGTGATAAAATTTTGTCTATAGACAAAATACAGATTAGGGGTACCGATATTCCATTCACATCATGGTATACCAACTCAACAGTTTCAACATCAGTCTTCCAACAAGCACTCAACCATACTGGTTGGAGTGGAGTGGCTGGAGGATTGGTAAAAAACGGTAGTTGTGGCGGAGCAGGAACTCCAACAGTCAGTATTGATCCAGATGGTTCAGGGACAGCATTCACACAAGGTCAATGTATTAAAGCAAATGCAGGCAACGGTCCAGTAGGACTTACACCAGGAGCATCAGCAATAATTTATTTCAAGTTGAATAATGGAACCCTAACCGCATTAGATTCTGGTGCAAGTACAAGTGTAAACATATTTGCAGGTAAAACAGGTGCACCAACAAGCGTTACTGTAGAAGGAAAATCAAACACAGGATAGGGTGTTTTTTTAACTTATCCAAAAAAATATTTTTGAGGTAAAAAAATGGGGAAAAAAAATGAAGAACAAGGTTTGGAAACTTTTCTAAAAAGTGACTTCTTAAGTGATCTTCAAAATCAACCAAAAAAAGGAATAACAGTAATAGAAAATTATCCACTGACAGCACCATTTAGTTATGCAAACATTTTACAAGATCAAGAGACAGGAAGTATTTCATACCAAGTAGATGAAACAAAACTCAATCAACCAGAACAAGTAATTTATAATCAATTATATCGTTTAATAGAAGAAAATCTAGATTCGCCTGAAAACATTGAAAAAGAATTTGGGTTCATGTCATTTGTAAATAAAACTATTAAAGAAAATGAAAAATTGTTTCAAGATTACCCACTTGCAAGTATGGAAAAAGTAAAGTATTATCTTGAAAGAGATATTGCAGGTTTTGGATTAATTGATGCATTAATGCATGATCCAAACATAGAAGATG
>JBHIUL010000148.1:0-3038 GCA_042138315.1 Nitrosarchaeum sp. | reverse complement strand
ACATCTAGGTGGTTTTGTGGTTGCTTTTCTCTAGTAGGCATAAGTGTTAACCCCCCCGTCAAAAAGACAATTTCTGATAAAATCACATTATGACTAAACACAATATTTTTCAAGGGGGGTTTAACGTATAGGCACGATTTTAACAAATTCATTATTTTCAGTATTTTTTTGAATACTTGTTTTTAGACTTGTTTAATCTGTAAAATAACGTTGATAATATTGAAACAAACTAGAAAGTTTTCATCAAAAATCTTGAAGTTTTTTCATGCAACTCTGATACTTTGTCAATTGCATCTAAGACTGTTTGCTGATTTATGTTCTCTTTGTCATCTAATACTACAAAAACCCCTACCTTTTGCTTACCATCTTCTGTGATAATTCGATTAATTGCATGAATTGAATGACAAAATTCGGTAACTTTTCTGACAAAATTTGCTTTTTCATCATCATTGAACCCCAAATATCTTGCAATTTGATTATCTTTCATTATGACTTTGGCCCCTATGACAATAATTCCTGGTTGTGCTTTTGGTTCAAATATTTCAGTTGGAATGCCATATTTTCCTGCATGTTTTACTAGAATTTGAAAAGTGTTTTCTGGATTTTTTATATCTTCAAAAGAAAGACCTTCATGAATTAACCATCTTTCTACATTATCTCGCATTTTAGACATGCCCATGATTAAACAACTCATGTTAGTTCTATATGATTCTAAATTCAATTGTCTACATGCCTAAATTTACAATATTTCTAAATTCGAATTTAGAACTAATCCAAAACTATGCCTAGTAGCAACCTGTCTCTGTTATTTTAGACCTTCACATTGAAGTTTGGAGTTAAATCTGGAATTTGTGTTGAAATTAAAATATTGACAATAATTCCAACAATGGCTAAAACCATTCCTATGTACAAACATCTTTTTGCCTTTTTTGGATCATCATGTCTTAAAACAAAATATGCTATGATTCCACCAATTAATCCTACAAATATTGGTAAAAGATACCACATACTGCTTCTTGATTTTCCATACTCCATTTTGGTTTCTTAATTATGAATGTGCTAATAAAATTCATTCATTTTTAGTTAGTCTTTTTCTGTATTTGCGTTATTTCAATTTCGACGGTTTCAAGTGGATCCTCTACTTGGTTTCGTCTTATTGAAAACATTTTTGGTTTCTCAAAATCTTCTGTACAATCTGGACAGGCATATACTAGAACTCTGTGTTCGTTTGGTGCTTTTGGATTAGATAATCTTGGATAATACACCAGTCTAGCTCCACAATCTACACAATATCTGTTGGCCCTTCTAGTTCTGACCAATGTACACCTCCTGCATTATTGTAGATATGCGATCATCTATTAGATCTATCCAGTCTAATAGAGTACACCAAATTGTTTCAATCGATCAATATTTCTAAATTCGAGTTTAGAAACATTGATTTTGAACAAGTGTGATTATAACACTATGTGTGGAAATGAATATTTCTAAATTCGAGTTTAGATATAAAGAGCGCCTCCCATCAGACTTGAACTGATGACCATCCGATTAACAGTCGGATGCTCTACCACGCTGAGCTAGGGAGGCACCAAGTTTGTACCTTAGTAAAAGCGATTTAATCCTTGCGCCTTGTGGATTTATGCTAACTCTGAATATTGTTAGTTGAATTTAGCAAAGAATTCTTTAATCTCTTCGGAATGATTTTCCACAAGTTCAATTATTTCCATATGTTCTTCTGCTGTTGGTTCACGTTTATGTACAATTTGAAATGCACTTAGTGCAGAACCAACCATTTCTCCTACAAAAAAACCACAAAGAAAATCACCGACATTTTCACAATTCCATAATTGGCCTACTCTTGGTGATGCTCCAGCTGTTTTGTATAGTTCTAATGTTTGTTCAATAAGTGAGGAAGTTTGTTTCGAAAATTCAGAATCTAGAGTCATGTGTTATGTTCAATAATTAAAAATATTATTTCTCTATTCCTTTTTTCTTCTCATAAGCATATACGCCGTCTAAGAAAACTCTGTGATCTTTATCTTTTACTTTGCTTTTTAGTTCTATGTTTGCTGCAGTTTGTGTAATATCATTCCAAACCTCTCCTGTCAAAATCACATCTTCACCTTTTGGAACAACTTTGGTGTTTCCGATGATTTTTGTGATCCTGGCTGACCTTTCACCTTGAAAATTTTCAATTAGCACTGTTCTATCTTGAACTTTTACTGTGATTGGAAAGTGCGCAAAAACTATTTTCATTTTAATTGTGTACCCTACAATTAATCCCTCACAGATATTTCTGATAATTGATCTTGCAGTGTGCAGTATTGAATAATCTCTTTTTCTATATCCTTGTGATTTGAGTATTATTTTTCCATCTTTTACTTCTATGTTGACTGGTATTTTTCTGAAATTTTTGTATGTTTTGCCTAATGGGCCTTGAAAATGTAACATGTGTTTCTTTAGTGTGACTGTTACGCCTTTAGGAATCTCTACCACTTCTTGGAATTTTTCAATTTGCTCAGTAGACATATCCTATCAAAAATCCTCCTAATCCCTTATTTACTGCATCGTGATGTGACATGACTCCTTGATTTGTTGTTACTAGTAGCATTCCTCTGTTGTATGCAGGTAGATATTGTTGTTCCCAATCATTGTATTCTGAGTTTTTTACTTTAAATCTTGGTGAAATTGCTCCACACTTTGTAATCTTTGCTAGTAATTTTATTTTGAATTTTCCTCCTCTTTTATCATCTATATGTTCAAATTCTCCAATGTAACCATCTTTTTGAAGTGTTTTTAGAACTTCAATACCTAATTTTGATGTTGGAAGAATAGTACAGTCTCCCTTTCTTCGTGCTTCATTGTTGTATAATGTGACAAATAGATTTGCTAAAACGTTCTGTGCCGGCATGATAATCACATATTTTTCCTAAACCCTAAAGATGTTGCTACTTCTCTAAAACATCGTCTACAAAGCATTAGATCGTATTTTTGAATTACAGCTGTATAATCTCCACATCGTTTACACCATTTAGAACCTC
>JBHIUL010000147.1:1344-3096 GCA_042138315.1 Nitrosarchaeum sp. | reverse complement strand
TTTGAGTATCTGTAAATGCAGTTGCAGTATACGTTCCCTTTGACTTGAAAATTGCCTTTACTTCTTTTGGAAAAGTTGTGTATGAACCATCACTATCTGATGGCAGTGTAGATAAAATGTCCTTGAATTCACCTGTTGGACCGCGAATAACTACATTGACTGCTTTTTGACCCTCACTTTCTTTTCCAATAAATGTAAATGACTCTTCAATTGTGTATGAGCTCTTTTCAAATGATATTGAAGTAACGTCTCCATATACTGGGGATATCATGAAAATAACTACTGAAAATACCAAAATCATCCATAACTCTACACGCATACTGTGAAATACAATGTGTTTACTTTTAAAAAACACGACTAAATTCTTCTATGAATTTGATAATAAAATTTCACCAAATTCAAAGATCAAGTAAAAACCTCATAAACACACCGTTATTTTGCTCAATTTTCATCTCATAAAATGTAGGTGCCTTTATTTCTACTTTGAAATTATGTTTTGAAAAATCAAGTGGTTCGCCATACGCTTTAGCGATAATCTTGTATCCCTTATTTTCTTGAATTGTAAAGTCTATTCTTTTTATTGCAAAGCCTTCCGTAATTAGAACAAAAGTTATCTCTTCTAACCAACTAAATAATAAATAATTCAGGTCTTTTCCTTGCGCAGTGAATTCTTTTTGATCTTTTTCTTCTACTTTGTCTTGATCCAATGTGATGTTAATTACTGCATTTGCTGTAACTAAAAATGCCTCTTTGAGATCTTTTGCAGTTACTTCAATAAATGCATCAGTTGCATGTTCTAAAAATTTGTAACTCATCTACTTTTTGAAATCTCACCAATTATTAATTTAGATGGTTATCTGGTTCTTGATTTACTGTTCTAGTGTATTATGTGATTATTTTCTATGTTAATTTTTGTAATAATTTTTAACATAAGGAAGATGACTTGTCAAGGAATTTGCGATTAATTGAAATGACAACTTCCTTATGTCATCATATGAAAGTAATATTATAATATAAAGTCTTCATATCTTTTCTACTTTTAGAATATGATTTAATAATGATTTTTCTAATATGTGTCAAAAAAATTATTGACCCTAGTTTTTAATTCTATTAAATTTCTAGTTATTGTTATTAACCATTTCTACTTCCTGATCCGTTATTCTTTATATGGATCGTTTGAAATTTTTTTAATAATGAAAAAAATACGACTTCTAAGCGTTGTTTTTTCACTGATAATTATTACTGGTGTAACTGCTGGTAATGCAGCATTCGCTGAATCAGATGAATATACACTTGAAGACAGACTAGAAAATTTCTGTAATATGACTAACGAAGAAAAACGTCAATTCTTTGCAGATCATCCTAGAATTGCACAATTCAAAGACAGACTAGCAAATTTCTGTGAACTTTCTGAAGATGAAAGAGAGGTTGCAATTGAAGTATTTATTGAAAAATATATTCCAGAAGCAAGAGATCATGAAAGTTATGATCTTGATGATATTCTAGATAGATATTGTGAGATGTCTGATGCAGACAAAAAAAATTTCATCTCAATGCATGATAAATCATCTGATCATGTTGCAAAGATGAATGCATACTGTGAACTTGATGAAGATCAACGAGATGCATACATTGTTGAACATAAAGATGAATACAAAATGTATCATGACAAAGATATCAGAACTCAATTAGACCTTTACTGCAAAATGTCTGATGCAGATAAAAAAGCATTTTTGGCAAAGCATGACAAAG
>JBHIUL010000147.1:0-1244 GCA_042138315.1 Nitrosarchaeum sp. | reverse complement strand
GAAGTCTACAAGAGAGAAACTTATGGAGAAATGAAAGATAAGATTATGGACAAAGTTCATGATAAAATGAAAATGTCTGATATGTCTCCACGTCTCAAGTCAATGATGACTGCCAAATATGACATAACTGATGAAAGACTAGATGAAATCAAGTTGAAATACAAAGAAAAATTTGGTGACTTGTCTGATGAGAAAAGATCAGAACTCAAAATGAAATTTGAAAATCATATGGCTACAATTAAAACTAAAATGTCTGATGAACGCAAATCTGCAATTCATGACAGGTTAGCAGATATGAAAGCCTTCAAGTCTGAACTTCGTGAACGATCCTCCGAATTGACTGATGAGGAAAAACAACAACTTAGAGCAGATTTCATTCAAAAGGCAAAAGACATGCAACTAGCATGGATTTCACCACGTGTTCAAATGAATGCCGGCATTGATGTGCAAGAAATTGAATGTCGTGAAGGATTTAGCCTTGTAATGAAAGCATCAAATGGTGTGCCAATGTGTCTAAAATCTAATACAGCACTAAAGTTGATTGAAAAAGGTATTGCAGTTCCTGCAAACTAATTTTTTCTTTTTTTGAAATAAATCTGCCTAGTTCTGCATAGTTATTACAGAAATATCTAAATCACAACCATCTAACCATTAATCATCTTGGAATTACCACGTGGAATGAAAGACTTTGAAGCAAAAGAGAATGCAAACATTGAACATATCCGAGAACATTTTAAAAAATTATCAAATCTATATGGATTTTCCTTTATGGATCCATCTCCAATTGAATTACTAACTGTACTAGAGACAAAATCTGGACCTGCAATTCGAGACGAAATCTATTATTTCAAAGACAAAGGAGATAGAGAAGTAGCATTACGCTTTGATTTTACAATGGGATTGACAAGATATGCTACTTTACAAAAATCAATGAGATTGCCTGCAAAGATCTCTGCATTTGGAGGTGTATTTCGATATGATGAACCGCAAAAAGGCAGATATCGCTACTTTCATCAATGGGATGTAGAGATTTATGGAAAACCTGGAATAGAATCTGAATCTGAAATTATCGAGTTAACCTCTAGACTATTTGATTCATTATTACTCAAAGATATTACAATAGATATCAATCACAGAAATCTTGTGGAATCGTTTATCAATCAAACATTTGACTCAACTGATCCACAATTAGTTGGAGATATGTTACGTGCAATTGATAAAATACAAAAAAAATCAAAGCAAGA
>JBHIUL010000146.1:0-3106 GCA_042138315.1 Nitrosarchaeum sp. | reverse complement strand
GTAGACAACAGATTTAACCCTTGTAGAAACTCTGTTGCGATATGGTTGATCTAACTACATATGCAAAAATAAATGAAGAGATTAAATTTACAGAAGAAGAAACAGTAGAACTTTTGAAATTAAGTGAAAAAGAAATACGGGTTTTGATTCTTTCTGAATTAAAAAAGATAACTGAGAATACAGAAAAATAATAATTCATATATTTTGAAATCATGTGGAGACAGTCTTGATTTTATTTATCTTTAGTAGACAACAGTGTTTTAATAACAATAATGTGATTTTTTCCTGTTATCTCTGAGTTTTATTGTAAATTAGCGATCTATAAACCTTATGAATAATTTGATCATTTTTTGTATTTTGAAAATAAATTATTTGAATTAAAATTATAATTTTGGACTAGTGATTGCCCCTTGTGCTGCAGACCCTACCAATGTTGCAAATTTTGCTAATGCGCCTGAAGTGTAGTTTGGTTTCGGTGGACTCCACAGCTTTCTTCTCCTTTCTAATTCTTCAGGTGATACATGAAGATTAATTATGTTGGTTTCTACGTCTATTGTTATTTCATCATCGTTTTTCACTAGTGCGATTGGACCTCCAACATATGCTTCTGGTGCAACATGTCCTACCATGAATCCACGTGTACCACCAGAAAATCTTCCATCTGTTACCATTGCAACTTTTTTACCCAAGCCTTGACCTACTAATGCCGCTGTTGTAGATAGCATCTCTCTCATGCCTGGTCCTCCTTTTGGACCTTCATATCTGATTATCACCACATGCCCTTCTTCAACTTCACCTTTTGCTACTGCATCAAATGCATATTCTTCTCTGTCGTACACTCTAGCTTTACCTGTAAATCTGGTCATCTCTACTCCTGCTGTTTTGATCACAGCTCCCTCTGGTGCTAAACTGCCTTTCAAAATCACTGCTGTCCCAACTGCATGAATTGGATTGTCAATTGATTTAACTATCTGCTGTGCTGATTCAGGAATATTCATAGATGAAAGGTTTTCTCTGATTGTTTTACCAGTCACTGTAATACATTCATCATGGATTAATTTTCTTTCTGCTAGTTTTTTTAATACAAATGGAATTCCGCCAATCTTATCTAGCGAATTCATAACGTAATTTCCACCAGGTTTCATATCTGCCAAATGTGGTGTTTTTTTTCTTACTCTCTCAAAATCATCATATGTCAATTTTATTCCTACTTCATTTGATAATGCTAACAAGTGCAAAATTGCATTTGTAGATCCACCAACTGCATTTAGCATTGTAATTGCGTTTTCAAATGCCTCAAATGTGAGTATGTCTCTTGGTTTGATATTCTGTTCTAATAATTTTACACATGCTACCCCTGTATCATAAACCATTTTTTCTCTTCTATCATCTTCTGCTGGTGGACTTGCACTTCCTGGTAATGCAAGACCTATAGCTTCAGAAATTGATGCCATTGTATTTGCGGTAAACATTCCTCCACATGATCCTGCATTTGGGCAGGCAGTGTTTTCAATATTTTTTAGTCCCTCTAGTGATAATTGTCCTGCATCATATGCTCCAACTGCTTCATATACGTCAACAACTGTCAATTCTTTCCCATCTAACATTCCAGGCATAATTGTTCCACCGTAAACAAAAACAGATGGTACGTTTAATCTGGCCATTGCCATCATAGTTCCCGGCAAACTTTTGTCACATCCTGCAATTCCAACTAGTGCATCATATTGATGTGCTCTAACCATTAATTCAATAGAATCTGCAATTATTTCTCTTGACACCAATGATGATTTCATTCCTTCGTGTCCCATTGCTATTCCATCGCTAACTGCAATGGTCGAAAACTCTCTCGGTGTTGCACCTCTATCGCTTACTCCTTCTTTTGCTTTAAGTGCTAATCTTGGAAGGTGAATGTTACAAGGAGTTGCTTCGTTTCCAGTATGACATACTCCAACAAATGCTTTGTCTATATCATTATCTGTTAAACCCATAGCTTTGTACATTGCTCTATGTGGTGCTCTAGCAGTTCCCTCTACAACATTTCTGCTAGAAATTTCCATAATGTGACAAATGCATATTGCTATAATTTAGACTTTATTGACGTTATCAATGCAAGAACATCTTTCATAAAGCGTTTAAATTCTAAACATTTCTACTACAAATATTGGAACAAAAAGCTCTTGCATGTCCTGTTTGTCAAAGCAATAAAGCTGAAATTGCAGGTGAAGATGTTAAACTAAGCGGAAAATTTGAAGATAAGGATTTTCTAACCACACCGTTAACTGTTCTAAGATGTACTAGATGTGGTTATTACATGTTTTTTGATAAAATGGCCCAGTTTACAACAAGAGATGAATCTATTGATGAGTCATGATCAAAATTATTAAAAATTATGATTCTATGATCTTTTGATTAGCTACTTGTGATATCAAAGCTTGAATTTCTTCTGGTGTTTCTGCACCATATACAATTAGGATTCTATCGTCCTGCATAGGTTCATACTTGTTAATGTTGGTGATTTTTTCACCATTGACATAGAAATTTAATTTATAATCTTCATTTGTACAGAACTGTCTACCGTCTTGGAATACAAAACATTTGTCATCTACTTTTAATTTCATTGACTGGAACAAATATCCTAGATTTACTCCTGTAGCATGTTTATGGATTGTTGTACCGTCTCCTCCTTCAAAATGAATCCAACTCGTTTTAATTTGATATGCAGGTAATGAAAAATCAAACGTATCGCCAAAAATCTTTACTAACATTGCAGAATGTGTGTGTGCACTACCTAGAGGTCCTGCGCCTTCTGGACCGCCTGGGGCATTTTGTGTCATATTTGCAAATACCCAAACAGAATAACCTACAATTACAGCTATTACTGCAAATACTCCTATGGTTATCAGCATATTTCGTCTTTTTTCAGAAGAACGTTTTGTGGCATAATCTACACGTTTTTCTTCTCGTTCTTTCCTTTCTTTTCTTCCCATGGGTAAACAAGATTCAAAAATTTACCCTAATTAACTGTTCTATGATTTTCTTGGCTGATCTATTGCTCTGTTCTAACTTTTTCTTTTAAAAAGAAAACATTCTCAATATTGTAATCTTT
>JBHIUL010000145.1:1327-3118 GCA_042138315.1 Nitrosarchaeum sp. | reverse complement strand
ATTCAAGTAAATCCAAATCAACAGACAATAAAATCAAAAAAAGGATTAATTCTATTGAGTCTTTCGCAAGGCAATACAAATTTTCAGATAATATCAAAGTGAATAAAAGAGATTTTCAATAAACTGAGAGCATCTTTAAAAATAGGAATTAGAATCAATATTTGTTGCAAGAATTAGCAAATCATCATACCATGAGAAATGAGATTATGAGCCTAATTGTCGAAAGCGGTATAGATGAAGACTGTTATATTGAAATGCTAGATTATACCATAGAATTATTTGAAACGCAGGGATTGGGAAGTGATTACTATGGATATCACAATATCAATCACGAGTTAGAAGTCACTTACGTGGCACTATTATCTGCAAATCTAAATGATTCACAAACAAAATTTTCTGTTACAGATTTAAAATACATGTATACTGCCGCCCTATTTCATGACTTTGATCCACAAAAAAGTGTAGACAAGCCACACGAAGAAAATGTTTTGAAGTTTATTTCAACAGATAAAAAATTGAGAAAATTTTTAGATATTGCAAAGCTAGACCTTGAAATAATCAAAGTGTTGATACTCAGAACTACATATCCGTGGAGTGGTAAACTTAAGGAAAATGCAGAACGACAAATCAATGAATGTTTTAACAATTCAGAGATGACAAAAAACGACAAGGCAAAACAAGATCATTTTATGAATTTGGGATGGTATCTCTCAGTAGCAGATAGAATTAGTGGATATGCATTAGGCGATTTTACAAAAGCAATGGAAATGGCAAAAATGAATGCACATGCATTGGCATGGAGACCATCATTGATTGTACGAAGTGCTGTAGCATATTTTGAAGAGCTGCTAAACAAAGAAACTGAGATGTGTCAGTTTATCTTAAAATCATTACCAAAACATATGAGAAAGAATTTTTTTGATACAGTTTTATCATTTATGAAAATTAGACAACAAGAAATTACAATACAAGCTAATTATACATACGATAATTTAAAACTAGTTCCAACTATCGAAACAATAGATACACGTAGAGAACCTGAATTTATTAAATCAATGTACTCAATATTTTTAGAATTACCAAAACCACTTCAATTTGCACGAGATGGTTTTGAAGAATCAATAATGAATGAAAATGTTATTCTCAATACTCTTAGACTAAATGACTGTAAAGGAGAAATCATAGGATTTGCTAAAGGAGGGCAATTAGAAAATTACAAATTAAGACCAGAGATAAGAGATGAAAATTATGGATTAAACAATACAATATTTCTTGAGCCTTTAGCATTGAAAATGGGTTATTGGGGGTTGAGAGGAGGTAGTGAAATGCGTCACATGTTTATCATGCAGGCACATGCTAAAAAATACAAATATCTAACTAGTTTTGCATTAAGAGACGTAATAAAATCAAGAGTAAGCAAAGAACAGGCAGAGTTTGTGACAAGATTTGACCCTGAACGATGGGATTACTATAGAATTAAGATTTAGAAATTAAAAAATGAGTAATCAAAGTTAAACCAAACAAATGAAGTTAAAGCGTAGAAACGCTTTATTAACAAAAAAATTGCCTGAAAATCATGATTAAGCAGATCAGTCCTATTTTTGCAATCATGTTATTTTTTATAATTTTAAGTAGTCCAGTATTTGCGGCAACCCCATTAGACAGAGTTGAGATCACAAACCCACGACTCGTAAATGCATTTGGTACAAAAATATCAGATCAAGTTAATGTAAATCAACATGTACAAATTTCTGCAGATGTTAAAAACAATCAAGAAAAATCTCAAAAATT
>JBHIUL010000145.1:0-1227 GCA_042138315.1 Nitrosarchaeum sp. | reverse complement strand
ATAACATTCAAAATTATGAAAAAACGACATATTTTTCAGATAGAAAGAATAGTTTTAGGTACGAAATCAGGATCAAGGGTTTGCCTCATAGTAAAAAAAAGTTAACAAGATCTTGCTAATAGAACTATGGCACTATTAGCAGTATGACAATAGGATATTGTGTTAAGTGCCGAGATAAAAGAGACATCGAAGGCGCAAAACCATACACCATGAAAAATGGCAAACCAGCTCTAAAAGGCACCTGCCCAAAATGCAGTACAGCTATTTTTAGAATTGGCAGAGGCTAGAAGATCTTAACAAGACATCTAGTAGTGCCATTCAACAGAGAGCCCATTCCATAGCGAACGCAATGAGGATGGATCTTTTTCTATTTCTTGAGTAATTCTATTTTTTAATGAAAAATAGAAATTTTCAAGAGCATCAATTCCACCGTCTAAAAAAAGTTCTTCCCCAATTGCTGTTATTCGTTTTTTCTTTTCAGATACTTCTGGAGATTCTGGATATTGTAAACAAAATGTCATTAAATCCATTAATTCCTCTTCTAACATAAAGTCCATAATATTGAGAGTTATTGGCGATTCTAATAATCTTACTGAAACTATTAGAACTAATATGGGTCTTAATTTAAAATCCTTAAAAATATACAACAAATCTAAAAACATGAACATATTTACAAAAAAAGTTCTAGAGTATCAACAAAAGAAGTTAAAGGAGGCTCAAAATAACCTCCAATCACATATAACAAAAAAGGAACAACTCAAAGAAACTAAATCAGACAAAGAGATAGCTAACGAGCAAAAAATGATTGAAATCTGGAGTAAAAATGTAGAAAAAATCAAAAAAGAAATCAATAAAATTAAAGAGAGAGAGTAATCACAGAATCAATACGCTTATGTTAAGAATAAGAAGTGAGACAGTATGCGTAAATCATTAGGAGACTATAACATTAGAAAGTCATCCTCAGCTGACATAAACAATATCAAATGGACCCAAAAAAACCAAACAGATTCAGACAAAACAAAAAATAAAAAGAAAACAGTAAATAAAATATCTCCAACAAATATCATATACACAGATGATGTAAAATTACATGTTGAAAAGATTTTCAAAATTGAAGAAGTGTCAGATATTGAAAAAATAAAAGACAGGATAAATAAAAAAATACATACTTCCTCGGTATCAAACTCCAATATCCAGTATTCATATAGTCGACGTGCAAGATAATTC
>JBHIUL010000144.1:0-3237 GCA_042138315.1 Nitrosarchaeum sp. | reverse complement strand
GAGGTGACATTCGTTCAATGATTAATCTTACACAATCTTTGGTTACTGGATTTAATCCACAAACTGAAAAATCATTTGAAAACATAAATGTGGAAGATGGCATTAATGCATTTTTTAAAGCAAATTCACTTGATGAAGCCAGAAGCGTTTTGTATTCCATGCAAATTGATCCAAAATTAAAAATTGATGCATTTTACTCTAGTGTTATTACTAGTAATTTAGATAATATTACACTGAAAAAACTTTTGGAAATTATTTCCGAAGCTGATATGCTGTATGGAAAAATTATGAAAACCCAAAATTGGAGATTACTACGTTATCTTAATGATATTCTTATTGGATTATATCAAAATGATGAACGAATCAGATACACACAATACAGTCTCTCATGGTCTCTTCTAAATCGAATTAGATGGGATGGACGAAAAATTAAATCTTTGTCTTCTATCATGGCAAAAAATTTACATCTTTCATCTAGTAAATTTATCACAATATGTTTTCCTTACATGTTATTTTGTATAAAAAATAAAACATTGAAATTGGAATTAGAAGATACATTTGATGACATTCTTAAAAAGGAGATTGAGTTAATACAATGAGCTGGAGAAAAATTCCAATGAAATTTCCTGGCACTTGTATTGTTTGTAATGAAAAAATTGAAGTCAATGAAATTGGATTATGGGCAAAAGGATTGGGAGTAAAACATGAAAAATGTGCTCAAATTAATGAACTTCAATGTGTTATTTGTAAGGGTCCCGCAGGATGTTTAAAATGTGAATTTCAAGATATTTGTGACATTCAAAAGGTTTCTCAGTTATGTGTCTGTAAAAAATGCAGTGAAGAAGATAATTCCTATTTCTCTTATGATAAGTCTGTAAAAAAGAGTTTTCCACTTTTAAATACAAATTCATAAATTAATTAAAACATCAAAATACTTCATTTTGATTAAATACCTTCAAAATAATGGATATTTTATTACCTTTAAAAAAAATCAAACTAAATTAATATAGGCAGATTTCTTTTCTACAGTGTCGATGCATTTCGAGAAAATTGAGGAATATTCTAAGATAAAGAAAGTATCATCACAAGGTGGAGGACAAGATAAAATCAAGGATCAACATGATAAAGGTAAATTAACAGCTCGAGAAAGAATCGATCTTTTATTAGATGCTGGCACTTTTACTGAGATTGATCCATTAACAACACATCATTATCATGAATATGATATGCAGAAAAAGAAATTTTACACCGATGGTGTTGTAGGTGGTTATGGAACTGTAAATGGTAGACAGATCTTTGTTTTTGCTTATGATTTCACTGTACTTGGTGGTACACTCAGTCAAATGGGAGCTAAAAAAATCACAAAATTAATGGATCATGCAATTAGGACTGGTTGTCCTATAATCGGAATAATGGATTCAGGTGGAGCACGAATTCAAGAAGGAATTATGAGTCTTGATGGATTCGCTGACATTTTTTATCATAACCAATTAGCTTCTGGTGTTATTCCACAAATTACTGCAAGTATTGGTCCCTCAGCTGGTGGTTCTGTATATTCTCCTGCAATGACTGATTTTGTTATTATGGTTGAAAAAGTAGGAACTATGTTTGTAACTGGTCCTGATGTAGTGAAGACTGTTCTTGGAGAAGAAATTTCATTTGATGATCTAGGTGGTGCTATGACACATGGAGTAAAAAGTGGTGTTGCACATTTTGTTGCAAAGAATGAATACGAATGTATGGATTACATAAAAAAATTAATCTCTTTTCTACCACAAAATAATACTGAAGAACCACCAAAAATTAAAACCGATGATGATCCAAATAGACTTGATCACAATATTATCAATATTATTCCTGACAATCCTTTACAACCATATGATATGAAAGAAATCATTAACTCTGTTGTTGATGATCATGAATTTTTTGAGATACATGAATTGTTTGCACCGAATATTATTGTTGGTTATGGTAGATTAAACGGCAAAGTTGTTGGTATTATTGCTAATCAACCGTTACATCTAGCTGGTGCACTTGATATTGATTCATCTAATAAAGCAGCTAGATTCATTAGGTTTTGTGATTCATTTAATATTCCGATAATTACATTTGTTGATACTCCTGGTTACATGCCAGGTTCAAATCAAGAGCATAATGGTATCATTAGACACGGTAGTAAACTTTTGTATGCTTATTGTGAAGCCACTGTTCCTAGAATTACACTTGTAATCGGAAAAGCTTATGGTGGTGCATACATTGCAATGGGAAGTAAAAATCTACGAACTGATGTTAATTATGCATGGCCTACTGCACGATGTGCAGTATTAGGTGCTGAAGCTGCTGTTAAAATTATGTATAGAAAGGAATTATCAAGCGCAAAAGATACTGAATCTCTTAAAAAACAATTGATTGATGAATTTTCAGAAAAATTTGAAAATCCATATGTTGCTGCATCTCATGGTACCGTCGATAATGTAATTGATCCAGCTGAAACAAGACCTATGTTGATCAAAGCATTAGAAATGCTTGCAAACAAAAGAGAAAAACAACTTCCACGAAAACATGGAAACATCAATTTGTGATTAATATGATTGAAAAAGTTCTTATCGCAAATAGAGGAGAAATTGCTTTACGTGTAATTAAAACATGTAAAGCATTAGGAATCAAAACTGTTGCAGTGTATTCTGATGAAGATTACAACTCATTACATGTTAAACAAGCTACCGAAGCATATCATATTGGTGAAGCTGCACCTGCAAAATCTTATCTAAATCAAGATAAAATAATTGAAGTAATTTTATCTTCTGGCGCAGATGCTATCCATCCTGGTTATGGATTCCTTTCAGAAAATTCTGACTTTGCAAGTAAATGTGAAAAAAATAAAATAAATTTTATTGGTCCATCATCTGCATCCATGGATCTTTGTGGTGATAAAATGCAATGTAAAGCTGCAATGTTAAAGGCAAAAGTTCCAACAGTGCCTGGAAGTCCTGGTCTTGTTAAAAATGTTGAAGAAGCGTTAAAGATTGCAAATGACATTTCATATCCTGTATTACTGAAATCTGTTTTTGGTGGAGGTGGTCGTGGAATTAGATTAGTAAATAATGATAAAGAACTAAAAGAAGGTTTTGAAACAGTTACCAGCGAATCTATTTCTGCAGTTGGAAAATCTGCAATAATTGTTGAAAAATTTCTTCAAAAAACTAGACATATTGAATATCAAATGGCAAGAGACAA
>JBHIUL010000143.1:0-3259 GCA_042138315.1 Nitrosarchaeum sp. | reverse complement strand
ATTTGTTCAATTTTTTCATCACCGATTTAGTAAACCCTATTTTTTCTTCTACATTTTTTATTAAATGATAAATACTGTATCACCATTTATGATATGAAGTGTTTACCAATGGAAGTAATTGATAATTCTATAGTAGAGCCTATTGAGATCAGAATGATTAGACCGTCTAAATTTCTTGTTAGATATGCGCTTTCTGGAAATTCACCTGAATTTACAAATCTTAAGTCAAGTATCAAAGAGCATGGTCTATTGCAACCTATTGTTGTAAGGCCGCTAGATCATGGATTTGAGATAGTTGCAGGACATCGGAGATTTGCAGCATGTCGCTCATTACGTTGGAGGTTTATCTCATGTAAGATTAGAGATTTGTCTGATAAACATGCATATGAAATTCAACTAACTGAAAACGTTCAAAGAAAGTCAATGGATCCTATAGAAGAGGCTGAAGCATATCAAAAATATGTCAATGAATTTGGTTGGGGTGGAATTAGTGACCTTGGTCAAAAAATTGGAAAAAGCGAAGAGTACGTCTCACATAGAATGCAACTCTTAAAACTTCCAAATGATGTTAGAGAAAAATTAATTCAACATGATTTGAGCGTAAGTCAGGCGTTGGAACTTACCACCATTAACACTTCACTAAAAAGTGAATTTGTTGATGAAATAGTAAACAACAAACTTACAGTAAAACAAATTCGTATCATGAAAAAAACTATTATGCCAAAATTTGAAACAAGCAAACTTGCTTCTCATAAAAATAAATCTCTTAATTTGGTAAAGAAAAGTAATTTGACTTTAAAAATCACACTTTCTAGAATTGATGATCTTATAGAAGATGCACATGGCATTGATCCAAAACAAAGAGTAGAGATGATTAAATTTTTGATGGGTCTTAGATTGAAAATTCATTCTATGATTGATGACACAATTAAATTCAAAAAGAGCTGTTCCTAAAAAAATTGTTAATATTTACTGTCCAATAAATGGTGGTGCCCATTCTTTGAGAAATTTTTTGTATTCTTCTTCAGTATATGTTAGAGCATAAATTGATGCTTCTGTTTGTGGAACAAAGTCATACACCTCATATGTCTGAATTATATCTCCAAACAAATTTCGATAAATGTCATTTTCATTATCTGCCATTTCATTTGACAGAAATGATTTTACTGTAATCCAATCGTATCCTCCACGTGTTTTACCAGAAAATAAAACAAACGGCGCATCGTTTAGATATTTTTTCAACCCACCTAATCGTTTAGGAAGTGCTTGTGATGTTCTAAATGTGACAAGATCTACTCGAATTACTCTATGTGGCATTTTCTTTACGTCTATAGTAATTGTATATCCTTTGATGATTCCCTCTTCCTCAAGTTTTGATATTCTGGATTCTATCTCCTCTTCTGTTAAATTGTAATTAAATCCCTTCAAAAAATCCCAAATCTCAAACACAGCTTGTTTTGAATTTTGAGATAGAGCCGAAATTATCAACTCATCAACCTTGTCTACCATGCCTGTTGTTTTCCGTCTTAACTATTTAACAAATTTTACTATTCTTTTACCTGAGGCTACCGAAGTTATTTCTGTGCTGATTGTATTTTAATATCAGTTTTTAGTTTTTATTTTACGTGGGTTCTATTCTATCTGAAAACATCGGCTATCTTGTATTAATTGGAGTTGGCCTAATAATGGCATTATCTGTCACATTAATGGTAAAGGCTGAAACCAAGTGGCTCGGTACCAGAAAAACATCTGAATGGTTCTATACAGCAGGCAGAACTATCAAAACTGGATTAATTGCATCGTCTATTGTATCTGCTTGGACATGGGCTGCTACATTACTTCAATCTTCAACTGTAACTTATGAATTTGGCCTGGCAGGTTCTTTTTGGTATGCTGCAGGTGCCAGCATTCAAGTGATCTTGTTTGCTATTCTTGCAATTGAACTAAAAAGAAAGGCACCAATGACTCATACTTTTCCTGAAATGATCTATGTACGATTTGGAAAGCATTCTCACAAAGTATTCTTGTTTTTTGCATTAATGACAAATACCATAGTAACTGCAATGCTTGTGTTAGGTGGATCTGCAGTAATTAATTCTCTGACTGGTGTAGACATTACCTTGGCTGCATTTTTGATTCCAGTTGGAATAATCCTCTATACCATTTTTGGTGGTCTCAAGGCAACTTTTTTTGCAGAGTATCTTAATGCTGCTTTTATTTTTGTAGTTGTACTAATCTTTGTCATTGTAATTTATTTTGCAACTCCTGAAATTGGTGGGATCTCTGGAATGTATGAAAAATTAACTCACGCATCATTGCTAAATCCTGTTGAAGGTAATGCGTTTGGAACATATCTGACATTAGCATCTGTTGGTGCTCTAATATTTGGTATAATCAATATTGTAGGAAACTTTGGTACTGTCTTTGTTGATCAATCATACTGGCAGAGAGCAATTGCTTCTAGACCAAAGGCTGCTACTGGTGGATTTATCTTGGGAGGCTTGACTTGGTTTGCAATTCCATTTACTTTAGCTACAACACTTGGACTAGCCGCAATTGCAACTGGAGTAACTTTAACTGAAAATGAAATTGGATTAGGACTTGTTGCACCTACTGCTGCAACAAATCTGATGGGTGATTTTGGTGCTATCCTTATTCTGACCATAATTTTTACTGCAGTAACTGCTGCTGGCTCATCTCAACTTGTTAGTGTTTCATCTCTTGTTACATATGATGTATTTCGTACCTATCTGAAACCTTCTTCTTCCGGTCGTCAATTGATGAGGGTTTCTAGATTCACTATTCTTGGATTTGGAATGGGTATGGGTTTGTTGGCCTCCATCCTATTTCATTCTGGTTTTAGTTTACAATATGTCTATCTGATGATGGGAATCCTAATCGGCTCTGCAGTATCTCCTATATCCTTTGCTTTATTGTGGAAAAAGACCAACAAATATGCTGCAACATCTGCTGCAATTGTGGGACTTGCATGTGGAGTCTCATCATGGCTCTTCTCTACATATTTTATGTATAGTGAAATTACTCTTTCCTCAACAGGTCATCTATTACCGCTTTTAATTGGAAATGTAGTGTCAATTATTGTAAGCTTGGCTATTACAATTATTGGAAGCATGATAAAACCTGAGAACTTTGATTTTGGCATTATGAAACAAAAAATTCTTGTTGTAGATGACAAGGTTCGCTCCATGTTGGAACATGATACTGATGATAATTTACTTCAACGTTCACTAAAATTTTG
>JBHIUL010000142.1:0-3274 GCA_042138315.1 Nitrosarchaeum sp. | reverse complement strand
TCATCTATGATGAAACAAGAAATGTAATATGGTTTACAGAT
Organism: Nitrosarchaeum sp.; assembly: GCA_042138315.1. GTDB lineage: Archaea > Thermoproteota > Nitrososphaeria > Nitrososphaerales > Nitrosopumilaceae > Nitrosarchaeum. Next base: position 3,233 of record JBHIUL010000142.1, on the reverse strand, counting down.
GCAAGAACCAATTCCATAGGTAAATTCAACATAGAAAATCAACAAATTGATACAATTGACATACCAACAAAGAATTCTGGACCTATGGGGTTAGTTTTATCACCAGATAAATCAAAGATTTGGTTTACAGAACTAAGTTCAGATAAATTTGCAAGCTTAGATATCAAAACAAATGAAATTAAAGAATATCAGATCAAAGAAAATAGCGGGCCAATATTTCTGGTATTTGATGAAAAAGGTTCTTTGTTGATAACTCTTGCTTATTCCAACAGTGTTCTAATTGTTGATGTACTAAACATTCAATCTAATATGCCTCCAAATGTTTATGAGATCAGCTTACCAAAGCCAGACTTTTTTTCACCTTTTGGAATTGCTATAATCAAAGACTCGAAAGGGGTAGAAAAATTAATTCTGTCAGATCATGGTTCTAGTAGAGTAATTGTTTCAGAACTAAATTCTAGTTTGAAAACATATAGTTCATTATGGACATCTCCCAATATTTTATACCCCCAGACTCTTCCAAGTCAGATAGATGCTGACGCATCTAGAAATATCTATTTTGCACAACATGGGGGAAACAAGATTTCAAAAATTGACAAGACAGGCACAGTTACAGAATATGATATTCCTACAGGTCCGCTCTCAACTGCAATCTATCTTGATGCATCAAAAGACGGGAAAGTGTGGTTTACAGAAGTTTTAGCAAATAAAATTGCTTATCTAGATACAGGTATTGCGGTTCCGTTTGATATACAAGTCAACAAGGAAGAAATTAACTTTACAGAAAACGAGACATCAAAGCAAGTAAAAGTTACAGTAACTAATTTGAAAAATAATAATGATTTAGTATCATTAGACAATATAGATATCTCATTAGTTGGTATGACTGATTATGGACTTGATGGGATTTCTTTTACTGCCATTCCTTCCGTGATTAACTTGAATCAAGTAAATAATGCAGAGTCTACTTTAGATGTAATAGTTGACAAAAAAACCAAATCAGGCACATATCAAGTAATGATTAAAGCCTCAGCTTCAGAGCAGATTGATAAAACTGTTGTAATTTCAAAGCTTTATCCATTAACCATCAATGTAGATCTACCAAAACCAATTCTGTCTCAAACGATAAAGAGTTCTGATTCTGAATTAGTCATCAAAGATATAGTGCAAAATGCTGCAATAGCAGCAATAATAATTCTAGTATCAATACTTGTGTATAAAAAAATTAAACAAGCAAGACAGAACAAAATCTATAAAAAAGATTAGTCAAAATATTTTGGATTATTTCTGGGAATTCATGATTGCCTTGATTCTACGCTGATATTTGTCTTGAAAGAGAACCCTACATGAAGGACAGCAAAAAAACCTTTGAATGTTTGCCATTTTTAATATGCTGGGCTTTTCAGAAATCTTCCTATCACAGTAATCACATTTTATTTTGACATGTAGATTTGAATCGAGTTTTTTAGGACTAGTTCCCTGTGATTTAATGTTGGTTTTATCAAGATCTAATTTCATACCAAGTTTTTTCATATCCAATATGGGTGAGATGGATTTTATTATTCCCATGTTTAACATTCGATCATAACGTATCTGCACTGTAGGTGTGCTTATTTTGATTTCTCTTGAAATCTGCCTAAATGACTTTCTACCATCTTGAATTAGAGATTCCAGTATTGCAATATCTGTTTCATCGAGAGGAAACGACATGATAATTCTAAGACAAACTATTATCTATATCATACATCTTACATTTGTAAACTACATACTTTATTTGAAAAATCATGTTATGCATAACAATGAAAGTGGATCCTGTTTGTAAAATGGAAGTTGAAGAACGTGGAGGTGTAGCTTTAGAGTATGAAGGAAAGATGTTTCATTTTTGTTGCCCATCATGTAAAGCTGTTTTTGAGAAAAATCCAAGTAAATATCAAAAATAACGCTATCCTAAACTCTCTTTTTATTATGTATTTTTAGTTAGGGCTAATTCTGAATTATTGGTACCCTCTAGAATCCAAGTGGCTCCACCATCATTTGTCACATAGACACTTGAAGCCGTACCGCTTGAGACTCTTTCCATAGCTGTTGCATAAATTTCTCCATTTCGCCCTGGTGCAAAATTGAATATAGCTCCAGTATTAGTAATTTGACCTTGTGTTTTTACCATGATTTCTCCATCAGTAATGGATTTGTAAATAGCACCTTTACCATCAAGTGAGGAAAACACATACATGGTTTTTCCATCTGATGCAAATCCCATTCCTGTAATTGTTCCTGGCTCAATATTTGAGTTAATTTTTTGCCACTGTTGTCCTTTGTTATTGCTAAGATATAATCCAGATACTGTTCCTGCAAATACTTTATCTGGATTTAATGGATCTGCTGCAAGTGAAACAATTCTGTCTGGCGGTGTAAGTAATTTCCAAGATACACCTTCATCTAAAGTTACAAAGAGTTCAGATCCACCTCCAGGTGAACCATAAACAAGTCCATTTTGTGCTTTACTAGCAGTCATTGCATGAAAATCAACTGGATTGTCTTTTACTTTGGAAACCATTGTCCATGAATTTCCATTGTCTGTGCTAATTCGAAATCCTAGATTTCCACCTGATTTTGGATGTCCGCTGGAGTACAGTACTCCTTCTTTTGAACTGATAGAAAATCCCATTAGGTCAGAATTGTCATTTCCTACTAGTTTCCATCCATCTAATCCTTTTTTGAATAAACCATTATGTGTTGCAAGATAAAGAGTGTCATCAGTTCCTGAAAGAAACATGCCAACACCGTGAATGTCCATCCATGATCCTAAAAGTTTAGATTTTGAATCATTTGTATTTTCTTGCGAATTAGACGTATAAGTTACAACAACTCCAATTATTACGATAGATATTATTCCAAGTATCAGATACAGTTTATTTTTTGATTTTGATGATCTAGATTTTTTCATCTAATCAACTCCATGTGGTGATGTATTAAAGAACAATAGATTACAATTGTAAATGCAGATTCTCATTTTGCAAGCATCTCATCAAGAATCCAGGTGTACCGTCAATGCCATAATTTTGTCCATCTTGATAATCATTATTTACCTCATCAAGATATTTGCCTGAATCTAAACAGGCTCCAAATTCATCTTCATTTAGATTTAATTCACTAGCATATTGTTTGAACAAAGTCACTATTTCATTGAATTCAAGATCTTTCCACTGAGCTTGGTTTTGGAATATTTTGTC
>JBHIUL010000141.1:0-3323 GCA_042138315.1 Nitrosarchaeum sp. | reverse complement strand
TGGAATATCAAAGCTTACCATTTTTCTAATTTGATTCAACATTACTCTTCCTTCTTGATCATCAGATAGTTTTTGTCCTGATTCTTCAAACATATAGTATGCCTTCATGATTTCTAGTCGTTGATTTCTGTCATCTTCATCTGGATTACTCATCCAATTATCGATCATAATTCGTAAATCTTGCTGTGTGACAGGAGGAGTTGGTTGGATATTGCTTACTGAAAAACCTACAATAACAAAAATAATTACAATGGATATAACTCCTATTCCAATTGGAATTATTTTATTCACAAAATATTTTCTGAACGGTACAGATAAAAATGATTACCATTGTTTTCTATTGTGAAGTATATCATGTCGCTAATTGCATTGTCTGTATCTTTTGTAACAATACTAAATTATCTTAAAGAAACGACATGAGCACATTTACAAAGATTGAACCATCGTATTTTTCAAAGGACGGATGCAGAATTGTTTGGACTGGAATAGATGAAGATGATACAGATACAGTAATCATAAACAAAGAAGAATTAGAACAACTAGTCGAGATTCTCAAAAACAATAATGTTGGTAAAGTTGAACTCGAAGATAATTTCAGTGAAATTTTGATAAATTCAGATGTCGTTCAATTTAGATTAAAAGAAAGAGATCAACTAGAGGCAAAAACACGAGACTTTAGAGAAAAACTATTAGAATATGCAAAAATTCCACATGATCCTCTATACATCCAAGTCTTTCCAAAGGAATACTATCCATCAATCTGGATTCAAAAAGACGATGATGCCAAACCATCTGAGAAAAAATCCAACAAACCAACATCACTTCTTAATGCAATATTTTCCCATAAAACAAAAGAACATGAAATTTCTGACTCTGATTTGTTTAGAGTACTATCCACAAGACGTTCTACAAGAAAATTTGCAAAAACAAAGGTTGAAGATTGGAAAGTAGAAAAAATTTTGGCAGCAGCTGACACTGCTCCATCTGCTGGAAACTTTCAGGGACTAGAAGTATTTTATGTAAAAAGCAAAAAAGCACGAGAGGCACTTGTAGAGGCTGCAAATAGACAACCTTTTGTTAATGCTCCATTGGTTTTAGTTTTCTGCATGAACCCAAGCAGAGTCAAGATGAATTTCTCACCTGAAATGCTTGCAAAGTTTTCCCTTCAAGACGCTACACTTGCCGCATCTTATTCCCAGCTTGCAGCATCAGCATTGGGATTAAGCTCTATCTGGATAGGAATGATTGATGAAGACAAAGTAAAACAAGTGCTTGGAACTGATTTGCGACCATCATCTATTTTGTGCATTGGTTATCCTGATATTCGTAAACTTCCAAAGTCAAGACGTAAACTAAAAGATCTAATTCATGTTTTAGAAGATTAATTTCTATTTTAACGTCTATCTGCGTTTATTTTATCCACATAATGGTAGCTGAGTCTCTGTGGAGTTGAACCAAAATTTAGAGTGTAGACCTTTTTGTACCGTATACTTGCCTGGATGTATTATTTTCATACTCTCATATCAATATTCTCAGAAAAATATTTTTTATTTACTCCAAAAATGGGTCAAGCCTTTGCGGATTTGAATCTAAGATTATAACTCTGAAATCATAGTATTCAATATGACAAAGATTCTGGTTTACATTGCAACAAGCTTGGATGGTTTTATTGCAAGAGAATCTGGTGATATTGATTGGCTGCCAGAATCTTCTGAATCAAGTTATGATTCATTTTACAAGTCTATTGATACTGTCATTATGGGCAAAACTACGTATGATCAAGTACTAACATTTGGTGAATATCCATACAAAGACAAGAAATCAATTGTTTTCAGTAAAACTCAACAAAACGATGATGAAAATACAAAATTTGTCTCTGATGTTGAGAAATTTGTTAAAGATGGATTTCCTGGAGCTGGAGAAAATATCTGGTTAGTTGGAGGAGGAAAACTCATTGGTTCATTTCTTAAGTTAGGAGTTGTAGATGAAATAATTACAACTGTCATTCCTGTAGTTTTAGGTAAGGGAATTCCATTATTCCAAGATACTGAAAATGATACAAATCTAGAACTTGTTAAAACAGAAAGATATGGTCAATTAGTCGATTTACATTATAAAATCTCAAAATAGTCTCTATGTGTCCATTTTCACCAAAATGATAGATGAGTCATTTAGGAATTGAACCACTCTTCGGTAAGCTGATTAGCTGACTATATCTTATCATCTCAAGTATCATGTCTATTTTATGCGAGAACAACATTTCCCTAGATATGAAAGCAATTGTGAGTTTTTTTCACAATGTTCTCGCATTATTCTGATGGAGGCAATATGATGAATTTAACACTAAAACAAACAGAAAAACTTACCATGCCTCGCCACAAAAAGGGATTTTATGGATTCTATGCTATTGCAATGATTACTATAGTCGTGCTTTCATTGGTGTTATAGGCGAAAATAAGATGAAACAAAACACCACAATATTTCTAGTAGTGGGAGTTATCATCGGATTCAGTATTGCGTTTGTTGCATTTATTCAATACCCCGAAATCCAAACAACTACTGCAGATTCATCCGATGTATATCCTAAATTTCAAAATCCAAATCCACAGACATTATTTTATACATTGATTGCTCAAGATGCTGAAATTGAAGTATCTCCTGGTGTAAGGGCTACAGTGTGGACATACAATGGAACGGTTCCCGCACCAACTTTAAGATTTAACGAAGGTGATGATGTTACAGTAAAATTTGTAAATGAAACTCCTTATGCACACACCATTCATTTTCATGGAACTCATGATTCTGCAAATGATGGTGTCTTTCCGCAAATAATGCCTGGCGAGGAATATACGTATCATTTTGTTGCTCATGAAGCAGGTTTGTTTATGTATCACTGTCATGCATTTCCAACATCTGAACACGTAAGAATGGGAATGTTTGGTGCAATGATTATTGATCCTGCAATTCGTCCAATGGAGCCTGCACGAGAATACTTTTTCACTCTAAGTGAGTTTGATCCTAATAATGCACTAGAGTACTTTACAGAATTTTATCCAGTAAACGGATATGCAAACCAGTACATGGATAATACAATCAAAGTAGTCTCTGGCGAATTAACTAGATTTTATGTAATCGGAATTGGTGGTGTACTGCAATCTCCTTTCCACGTACACAGCACAATAATGAAAGTATACCCTTCAGGTATTTTATGGAATGAACCATACTTTGCACAGACACATCTGATTGGAAATGGGGATACTGCAATAATTGAGGCAAAATGGGACACTCCAGGAAAATATCTATTCCATGTTCATGGTATTCAA
>JBHIUL010000140.1:0-3328 GCA_042138315.1 Nitrosarchaeum sp. | reverse complement strand
AAGAAAAGTATCTAAGTTACTCGTTTAGTAGTTTTTCAATTGTTGTTTCAATATGTCCAACTTGTCCAAAAGAAACATCTCTTAGAATTCCTTTCCTGTCCACTAGTATCATTGAAGGAGTTCCCTGCAATGCAAATTTCTCAAATGTCTCTGCAGAGTATTCTTTAGTTTTCATATAGTCTCGCACTCTTTGCATTATTTGTTTTCTGTACTCTTCTGGTTGAGAATCAAATTCTGGAATTTGTCCGTAAATAAATTGTAAAATTTTGTCATCGCTTACCTTTCCATCTATTTTTGTTAGTTTGTCCATTGCAAGAGGAAATGGAATTTTATATGGTAATTTGTTGCCTTTTTCTAATTGTCCATACATTGATAATGCATTTTTTGTTTCACCAATTACCTCACCTGTTTCAGCTAGCATTTTCAAATTATCTAAAGTGTTTTTATCATAATCTTCAAATGCTGTAGCAATTCCGATAACTCGAACACCATCATCTTTGTATTTGTTGTAAATTTTGATTGCTTCAGGAATGGCATGCATGAAACAACCTGGGCAGTTTACCTGAAATACCTCAACTAAAACAATATGATCTTTTTCCTGATCAAAGTTTGTTGGGGCCCCTTGAACCCAATCCGACACTGCAAAATTTGGCGCTTTTTGCCCTATTATTGCACTCATTGTATCGGATTAATTTTTTTTCCGTTAAATAGATAACGCATATGAAAAAATTGTGAATATTTCGGGTAACCTAATATAGGATATAAAAAACTTGAAAACAAAATGCAGGCAGTAACTCAAGACCGATTAAGTCTTTTTGCAGAAATGGAGTCTAAATATGAAAAACAAGACACTGCATATTTTGTCAGTCTTTTAACACATCCTGATTTTGTGGTGAGAACCCGTGCTACTTGTATTTTAGTTGATTTTGGTGGTGAGGATAAAGTTCCACATGTTGCTAAAGTTCTAAAAAATGATTCAAATGAGCTTGTAAGACATGAGGCGGCATTTTCACTAGGTCAGATGTGTCTATCTAGTTGCATACCTCCACTTGCTGATGCCACATTGAATGATCCAAGTATGTTTGTAAGACACGAAGCAGCTATTGCACTTGGTGTAATTGGTTCTAAAGAGGCAAAAGCAATTTTAGAAAAAGCATTAAATGATCCTGATAGACCAGTTGTTGAATCTGCCGTGGTTGCATTATCTAATATTGAATTTATGGAAAAATTAAGCAAAAACGAAAAATTTGCAAAACTAACAGGTGGATGAGATGAATTTTACAGTTGGACTTATTGCTGCAGTTGGTGTTTTGGTTGCAATTAGCCTAGTTTTCATTGCAATGGATCCTGGATATCTTTCAGAACCTCCTGTAAAACCAGTTTCATGTACAAAAGAGTATGTTCCAGTTTGTGGTGTTGATGGTAAAACATATGGCAATTCTTGTATGTTAAATGCTGCAAAAACTGATTTGGATTATTCTGGTGAATGTGTTGTTGCAAAACCACTTTTAGATGGTTGGACTAGAGTTACTTCTGTAACTGACCCTGGACTAGGACATGAAGCACATCAACTTGCATTGTTGTTACCGCCATCTGACAAAGTTTATTCTGGAACATTACAATATGATGCAACTGAAAATATTCAGCTAATTGTTTTACATGGTCCATTAAAAGATGGTGATGCAAAAGGCCAAGCAACTTGGACTCCTGATGGAAAAACAAAATTTGCATTAACTTTTGTTGATCCAAAGAATGCAGCAGGCGAATGGAAATTTGCAGGTAATGCATTAGCAGTTCACACAAAGAAGACTGAACCATTTAGTGTTGATTACAAAATAAACTATGAAACAAAAGCAATTTCAGATTCAGTTATTACTGGAACCATTCATTCAGTACAAGATCCTGGAATGGGACATGAATCTCACAATATTGCAATTATTTTGGCACCCTCAAGTGATATCTACTCCGGAATTCTTTCATATTCAGCATCAGAAAATATTCAATTGATTTCACTTAGAGGTCCAATTGGTCCTGATGAACGTCCCGCAAAAACCTGGACTGTAGATGGTAAAAATATTTTTGAACTAACTTTTGTTGATCCTGCAAATGCAATGGGTTCTTGGGAATTTTCAGGTAATGCTCTTGCAGTACATACAAAAAATACTACTCAATTTACTGTAAGTTATTCTGTTAGTGCTGTAAAGTCACCTGGAACGGTATCTCCTACTATGACAATGCCTGCACTTCCAACAACTCATACAGTTTCAATTCCATCCGGTGTATCATATCCTGGATGTGAAACCACTGATACCTGTTATCTGCCATATTCTTTAGAGATTAATGTTCGTGACACTGTAGTGTGGAGTAATGATGACACTGCAGCACATACTGTGACTTCTGGAACTCCTGATGAAATAACTGGAGACTTTGATTCTGGATTATTCATGTCTGCTGGTAAATTTGAATATATATTTGACAAGGCTGGAACTTATTCTTACTTTTGTCTGGTTCATCCATGGATGATTGGACAAATTAATGTAAATGACTTTGAAGAAGTATACGTAAATCCAATTGCTGAAGATGAACCTGTTCCAGAACCAAAACCAGAACCAATAGTTGAAGAACCAATCGTTGAACCAGAAGCTGAACCAATAGTTGAACCAGAACCAACAATTGAACCAACAGAAAAGCGTGCAGCACCAGTTGAAGTTACAATGGCAAAAGGTTCAGGTGCTCCTGGATGTGAAACTACCAACGAATGTTATCTTCCTTATCAAGTTGAAATTTATTCTGGCGAGCCAGTAGTTTGGATTAATACTGATTCTGCAGCACATACTGTAACTAGTAGTTCCCATGAATCACATGATGACATGTATGATTCAGGAATGATAATTCCAAATAAGAAATGGGAACATGTCTTTACTGATCCTGGCGAATATGATTATCATTGCATGTTGCATCCATGGATGACTGGCAAAGTTATTGTGAATTAATTTTTTTAAATAATTATTACCTTACTTCCTTGCTCTGCTGATTCAAATTTGTATATTTTTTCTATATTTGAATCCTCAAATATTTCTGCATCATGTGTAATTATGATAAATTGCATTGGTTTTCCAACATTTGTAATATTTGATAATTGTGATAATACGCTAACAAGTGATTTTTTATGTTCTGCATCTAGATGTGTTGTAGGCTCATCAAGTATCATTAAATTAAGATTTGATGCTCCAAGCAGACTTGCCATCCCTAGTCTTAATGCAAGTGCCACGCTAACTTGTTCTCCACCACTAAGTGATTCTAAATCCAATATTTCATTTTTAGAATA
>JBHIUL010000139.1:0-3329 GCA_042138315.1 Nitrosarchaeum sp. | reverse complement strand
ACAAGCCAATTGAAATTACAATTTTTATTAGAAGTGATGATCCAGTAAGGAAATCTATTGGTGAAATTTTATCATCAGAATTAAAAAAAATTGGATTCACAGTGAAAAAAGATTTTGGTGATTTGAACAAGGCGTTTGTTGTGGTGTATGGTTCAGATCCTAAAGAAACAAAATGGAATTTGTATACAGAGGGGTGGGGAAGATCTGCATTTGTAAAATACGACTCGATAGGATTGGCTCAGATGTATTCTCCATGGGTTTCAAACATGCCAGGATTTAACAATCCCGCATATTGGAATTACAAAAATGAACATCTGGATACCATAACTCAGAAAATTTATTCTGGAGAGTTTCAATCAGAAGAGCAAAGAGCAGAGCTAATCAAAAGCGCAATTAATGAGGGGGTTGATCAATCGGTTAGAATTTTTCTAGCAAGTAAAATTGATCAATATGTAGTCAATAAGAAAATAGAAGGGATAGTTAATGATTTAGGAGCAGGGGTTCCAAGTCGATTTACACCAATTAATGCAAGAAGTAATGATAAAGAGTTGGTAATAGGGGTTAAGCAAATCTATCAAGGTGCATGGAATCCAGTGATGGGGTTAGGGGATACATATAGTAGACAAATTTGGGGAATTATTTCAGATCCTATTACATTCAAACATCCATTTACAGGTAAAACATTTCCAGTAAGAGCAAATTGGAATGTAGAAACTGCAGGTCCCAATGGAAAAATAAATTTGCCAGATGACGTAAAAATGTGGGATCCAGTTGAACAGCGTTGGAAAAATGTACCACATGGAACTCAGGCAACAAGTAAAGTTAGATTTGATTTTAAATTTAGTAATTGGCATAATGGTCAAAGAATGGATATGAGTGATATTTTGTATTCATTGTATTTTGTAAAGGAATGGGGCATACAGACAAATGAAAACGATAAAACATTTGATGTAGAGTTTACTCCAATAGCTTCGCAGTCAGTTCAAACCATAATTGGCATAGAGCCTATTGATGAGGATACAATTGATGTGTATGTGAATTATTGGCATTTTGATGAGGGAGAGATTGCCGATTGGGCAGCATTGTGGAGTTCGGTACCATGGGAAATTTCAGCTGCAATGGAACAATCAGTAATAGATGGAAAAGCATCATTTTCAAGATCTGGTGCAACAAACAAAAACGTTAGTTGGATTTCACTCATAGTTCCAAATGATGCAAAAATGATTCAGAATTATTTGAAAGAATTCAGTGAAAAAAAATACATTCCAAAATCATTAGAATCAATTGAGACAAATTTCAATTATTTTAATGACAGATATGCTGCCTCATCAGAATGGATTAAAATAAACAATCATGCAGTTATCAGCAACGGTCCATTTTATCTTAGTGCATATTCACCAGAATCAAGAAGTATTATTGTCAATGCTTTTGATGATGAAACTTATCCTTTCAAGTTAGGACATTGGTCAGAATTTGAAAAAACAGAATTTCCAAAAATTACAAACGTGAGCATACCAGATATCATTCAAAAAGGAACAGATTTAGAGATAATCATAGAAACATCAAATACAGATTCAATTCTTTATTTTCTGACAGACAATAGAGGAAATTCAACAATATCAGAATCAATTAATGTAGATAAGAATGTCACCAGTATTAAGTTCCCAAGTGAATTAACAGAGAAATTAGATATCGGTGCAAAAGATCTAAAAATATTTGCAATTTCTAATTCAGTACTAAAACCAGATTACTATTCAACAAGTTTCTTGCTAGTAAAAAATAAAGAAATACTATCTGAGATGGATCAAAGCAACATAGAATTCAACAAAAACAATTCTTTTGAAGGAATATGGTTAATTATACCAGGCATAATTATTGTAGCAGTTATAACATACATTAAGAAAAAAAATATCAAGGCTAAGACAAGCCGTAATCTTTTAGAATAGCATCAATTTGTTCTTCAGAATCTAACTTAGAATATTCATCTAAAAGATTTTGATTTAATTCATAAAAAGTATGTCCCCACTTGAATTTATCAAGAATTGCAAGAGATTCATCTCTAAAACCTAGAATGAACAATGATGCAGATAATGCTTCTGCAGTAGTAAGTTTGTTTAATTTTGCATAATTAACAGGGTTACCTGCTAGCAATGGAGGTAATTTTCTTTTAATACCATTAAAATTTTTAGAAAATGCTTGATCTGCAAGAGTCCATGAGCAATCAATTCCAATTATTGAATTTATCAGAGATTTATCACTAGGTAAGAGAGTTTTTTCAGAAAATGGATCTAAAACTAGTCCTTTGTTACCAATTTTTTTGATACTTTTTGCAATTCCAAATTTAACCATCTTTGCAGCTGTGCATTTTTTTGGATCATCTTGATAAAACATCAAAACTTGTAGATTCATCAATAAAATAGGACCATCAGACTATTTTGAACTTACTATGGTATCTTGTAGTTAATTTTATAGTAAAATCTAGAAGGCTGATCATCTTTGATCACATCGATTTTCCAGTTTGCATTAGGTAAAAATCCTGTAGATGATTCTGGAATAATATCAAATTTTTCTAGATAAACATCAGAACCAGTATAACGAACTTTTAGATTAACTCCATCAACTGAAACATTTTCATATATTTGGCCAGGTTTTTTAGTGGAGTCTTTTACAAGACAAATTTCATCAGGGCCAATAATACAAGTTCCAGATTCAGAAGTCACTCTAAGATTAACGTTGGATTGATCAACTTTTGTAGTAATTAATGACCCAGATAGTACACGTGGCAAAAGCTGTGTATCACCCACAGTTTTTTTATTTGTAGTAATTGTAATTTTATCATCCAGAATTCGATTGACTTTTTCAATTGTGGTTGTAGGTGATTTTTTTGGTTCCAAGATAACAGTCTTTTCAACAACATCGAATATCAATGACTTTGTTGTGAAACCTGCATCAACAGTAATTTCGTATTGTCCTATACTTGAAGTGGATGTAGGCAACTGAATTTGGTGGGAAAATGAACCAGATGGACTAGGCCTAATAGTAGTTACAGGACCTACATGTTTACCACAATAAAATGAACCACATGTTAATGAGTTAGGAGTTTTTTGAATTACACTTATATCAAATTTTTCAAGATAAATTAACTTGTTTGGTTTACCAGATATAATTACAGTATCGCCTGGATTGTACTTTGATTTATCAGTAACAAGTAAAAGAGACAATTTTTCAGTAGAACCAAAAGCAAAGTCATTTGCAACAGCAAATTTTGATTCAGATTGTTTACCTGCATACATTGCTTTTATTTTGTATTCACCTTCACTAAAAATTGT
>JBHIUL010000138.1:0-3338 GCA_042138315.1 Nitrosarchaeum sp. | reverse complement strand
ATTATTCGGTTCTAAAAATGACTTGTATGAAACCTAAAACATTTGCAGTCGATATTGACGGCACTATAACTGAAAATGGTGGTGGTCGAATTAATCTAGATGCCCTTTCTGCTTTACGACATATGAAGAATATTGGACATAATGTTATCTTTGTAACTGGCAGATCTTCAGTTGAGGCATATTTGTTATCTGTTTTTGGTGGTACTACAAAAATTGCTGTAGGTGAGAATGGAGGTTGTATTACATTGGATACTCATGATCACGTTTTACTTGGTAGCTTAAAACAATGTAAAGAAGCATTTGAAATAATCAAAAAAGACATTGATAACGTTGTGGAAAAACCTGTATTTCCAAGAATGACTGAAGTTGTATTGGAACGAACATTTGATTTGGAGCTTGCAAAACAACTGGTTCAAGAAAAAAATCTTGATGTTTTACTTTCAGACAGTCAATACGCCTTTCACATTAATTCTCGTGGAATTGACAAAGGTACAGGATTTCAAAATATTATGAATCGCTTATCTATCTCACAGGATGATGTGATAGCTATAGGTGATAGTGCTACTGACATTCCATTATTCAAAGTTGCAAAAACAAGTATAGCTTTAGGAAATTCCTCTGAATATGTCAAATCTCAGGCTACAATGATAATGTCTGGTAAATCTGGTGATGGTGTTATAGAAGCACTAGATAAATTAGCACCCAAATTATCTGAGGTATAGTATTGTCGTTTAAATCACTAATAGAAGAAATTGAAAATAATATTCATAAAATATTGGATGATCTCTCTATTTCTGATATTTTATTTACTGTAGAGCCAGCAAAACCAGGTTTTGGTGATGTAAGCTCAAATGTTTCATTTTTACTTGCTAAACAGCTCAAGAAAAAACCTAAAGATATTGCAGATATGATCTCTGAAAAATATCGTCAAACTTCAAGTACTCTTGTCTCTACTGTAGAATCACATCCGTCTGGATATCTGAACTTTTTTGCAAATTGGGAAAAATTAAACCAATTAATTTTATCTGAATCTTATTTGGATGAATTTGGTTCTATAGATTTAGGGAAAAATTCAACTATTGTTGTAGAACACACTAGTGTTAATCCTAACAAAGCTCTTCACATAGGTCATATTCGTAACATCATCCTTGGTGATACCATTGCCAGAATTTTGAAAAAATCTAACTACAAAGTTAACATACTTAATTATGTTGATGACTCTGGTTTGCAAGTTGCAGATATTATAGTGGGTTTCAAACACTTTGGTTTTTCTCAACAACCTCCATCTGGGAAAAAATTTGATCATTATTGTGGTGATGATGTTTATGTTAAAACTACAGAAAAATATGAAAATGATCCTAGTTTGGAAGAAATTAGAAAAAACACACTCAAAGAATTAGAATATGGTGATTCTGAAACTGCACAGTTTGCTGATAAAATCACACGGCGTGTTTTAGAAGGTCAGCTTGAAACTTGTTGGAATTTGGGTGTCTATTATGATTGCTTAAATTTTGAATCTCAGATAATTCGTTCAGGTTTATGGGGAAAAATTTTTGAAAAACTCAAAGAAATGAGCCTAATTGAATTTGAAACTGAGGGTAAAAATGAAGGATGTTGGGTGATTAGGGGAGAAAACAAAGAAGAGGACAAAGTAATAGTTAGAAGTAATGGGACTGCAACATACATTGCAAAGGACATCCCATACGCTGCATGGAAGTTAGGATTGCTAGAAGATCCATTCAACTATAAAAAATATGAAAAAGTTCAACCTGGTGATCATACTCTTTGGCAAACAACTTTGGTCTCTAATGGTGAATCGAAACAAAACTTTGTTGGAGAAAAAGTAATTACTGTAATTGATTCAAGACAAGCACGACTTCAAAAAATCATCACAACATTAATGTCCAAATTCAAATCTAAAGAAGACGCATATGTTCATCTTGGTTATGAATCTGTCACCTTAAGTGCAGACACTGCACAAACTTTAGGGTTAGATACTGATGGAAAACAAGCTCAGATGTCTGGAAGAAAAGGACTCTATGTTAATGCCGACTCTGTTTATGATTTGTTAAAAAAGAAAACCATTGAGGAAACTAAAAAAAGACACTCTGAAATGGATTCTGCTGAAATTGAACAAATTGCTCACCGTGTATCTGTTGGTACATTACGATATGAAATGATAAAACAAGATCTTGACAAGATAATTGCATTTGATTTGATAAAATCTTTGAGCTTAGAAGGTGATACTGCACCATATATCCAATACACTTATGCAAGAGCGTCTAGAATAATTGAAAAATCTGGTAAGGCCCCATCTATCGTTGTTGATTTTTCTTTATTATCTGATAAATCTGAACTGGATTTAATTAAAACAATTGGCCTATTTGATATTCATGTTTTAGATGCAGCAAAGAATCTATCCCCCAAAGTAATTGCTCGATATTGTCATGATTTGGCTGTGACCTTTAATTCATTTTATGAACATAACAAAGTACTTGATCTTGGCAATGAAAAATTAGAAAATTCGAGGCTATGCCTTGTCAATTCTTTCAAATTGACCCTTGAAAAAGCACTTGGACTGTTAGGTATTATTCCACCTGATAAAATGTGATTTTTACAAATCTCTAATTTTTGATTTAATCTAAAAATAATAAAAAAATGATTTAGTGGCTATGTCCACAGCCACAAGAATCATGACCTGCGCTTCCTTGTGATTCATTTCCTGCACATCTGGAACATTTGTTTGCCCCTGTTGGGGAAAAGAAACCAATTCCACATGATACACATTTCATATTTGACATGATATGACTGTCAAATTGCTGTATTTATTGAATACGAATCTGTTTTATTTTGCATTTGAGTTGAATGATCTATCTTTACTAGGGAATTGTCTTAAATGAGTCTAGGATAATTCTGAATTCTTTTAGTTTTTCTGCTTGCATTTTTTCTGGGAGTATGCCTGTATATTGAATCATGTATAATTTGTCATTTCGTATTTCTAAAATTTGCTCTCCGTACAACACTTGATTGTTTTGCTTAACCTCAATTCCAAAAATTGCCCATTGTTTGTTTGGTGAAATTTCTTTTAGTTTTAGCTTTGCATCAAAGTTTGCCATTATCCATTCAAGTTGGGCATCAACATAATCTACAAGTGAATTTTCATCCAGCTCTGAAATATCAAAAACTGCAACAAACACATTTTGATTAGTTGGATCTACTACAAATGCCCCTCCAAGAAATTCTTTATTTGTAATAGTTCCTGTCTGTTCGATTATTATTTGAGACATGTCTGTCTGAAAATTCCAAGTTAAATCCGGACGTGCAATTTCAAATCCAAG
>JBHIUL010000137.1:0-3357 GCA_042138315.1 Nitrosarchaeum sp. | reverse complement strand
AGAGTTAAGAGCAGCACTACTTGTATTTTCAAGTGTGGCATTGAAAACTTGTGTTGTTTTTCCAGAAGGAATATCTTTTATCAAATAACCCCAATTAACAGTTGGAGTTAATGGTGTAGGAGTATAATACACATTCATTGTTGAATAGGTACTTTTAGCTGCCATCGGATACATTGTATTTAATTTTCCTTCACTGGTTAATGCTTGAACTGCTGTAAGTAATTCAGTTGGCGCAGAACCGATAGATGATCCCTGACTAGTTACCCTAAATTGTCCAACACTTTTAGCTGGAATGACTACAGGTGTAGCTCCTGCTTCCCAAATCACAATGTTATTTCCAGAAGTTTGAAGACGCCATCCTGTAACTGGCTCATAACCAATAACAGTTCCACCAAGATAATCCACACCTATTGTAGAAATACTTACAGCGTAAATATCCACAGGCCTGTCTAATGGATTAATTATTCCTATACCAAATCTATGAGTTCCACCAGTACTACTGGTTTCAACAGGGTTTGGAATTCCACTAATTAAAATTCCCACTCTGCTTGCAGCTTGAGACCATTGAGAAGATGTTGCAGCAGCAGCTTCTTGAGATAGTTTGTTAGTCACGTTGGAAATAACAAAAGAGCCTTGTGGTGCACCAGTATAAGATGCATTAAATCGGATTCCACCAACATTAATTGGTGCCTTATAGGTCCAAGTAAATGCAGCAGTACTACCCTGAGGTAATGATGATACATGTGATGGTGTAGGGCCACTGATTTTTGTAATAGTCGTATTAGCCGTAAGAGTAGGGACTAAATTTGCAATATTTCCAGTAGTAGTGCTGTTGTTAGTAATTAGTGAAACTACTTTAAAATCGACCCCAGGGTTAACAGTTCCGGGACTTACTACTTGTATTCGAGTTGACATTTGTGGAGATACTTGATATGTTGCAATGTTGCCTCTTTCAGTAACAAGTTTTAGATTATAATTTTTGGAAGATGATGCAGTAACTGTTTGACCAATATTGTATTTTTCTTTACCAGGATCAATTATGGCATTAACATTTACTTTTATGTCAGAAGGCACAGATGAACTTTGATTTGTTATCCATAAACGAGTGATTTTGACTGGTACTGAACCAGTATTCGCTACAGTCAGGTTAAACTTTCCGCCGTCAAATGTTACTTTGGAAATCTTAATTGATTCAATTCCACGATCTACATTTTGAGATTGTGAAACAATAACTGAATTTGAAAAATTTTCAATAGAGTTCATACTATATGTAATATATGTAATTACAGTAGTTGCAGCAATTACAAAAAACACTGCACCAACAACAGTACTCAGCCCTCTACTTTTTCTCATGGTGAATTCACCCATGTTTTAAATTGAGAACCTCTATCAGTAAAAATCAAAATTTCGTGAGATATTTTTGGTTTCCAACCAAATGGCTCATTAAATGAAAGTGTAGCACCAGGTTTAATTCCACCATTAGTATGTGTAAAAGAATAAATTTGATTTGAAGTAGTGTTGGTAATTTGAATTTTAGTTACATTAAGACCTACAGTTCCAACATTACTCATCGTTATATTCATAGATTGTCCAGCACCAAACCAAATATGCTCTACTATTAGTTTTTCATTAATTTTATTAGTTGTAGAGGAGATTGTTGAATCTAAATTATTTTGGTGCTTAGTTAGATTAGTGTTTGCCCAATTAACTATCAATACACCCATAACAGCAACTGATGATAGAAGTATTGCACTAGTTACAATAGTACTTAGGCCCCGTTTGGTTTTTTTATTAAATTTCATTTCGCAAATATCATTAGATCTCATTTCATTCCGTATATACTTTGAGAAAGTTTGTATTTCAAGAAATTAATCATGCGTTAGGTTGAACGATATCAGGATTATCTATCTCTTCAGGTTCAGACATATCTGTGGACAAGTTTTCTTGAGGCGGTTCATCTTGAACTTCTGATTCAGATACGTTTCCTGCACCCATTCCGCCTATTTGGTGTGGAGGGCATGAAACGTTAAGGCTTTTTGAAAGCAAGAAAAAGGTTGGAAATAATTCCTGATAAATTACAGATAAAATTTTTGGTACGTTATTTTCATCTTTAGTCAGTATATCGTCACGTTCTGTTGAATCTCCAGACATTTTGGTAATTCCTTCAATATTTAAGCGGACATTTTTTGGATTGGATAATATGGTGAATCCATATTTGAAAACAGAGTCAGTTTCACCATTTTCAATTTCATCAATTGATGCCTCTACATCATATTTATGAAAAACGGTGTCTTTTGGGTCTTTTTTACTCATAGATATGGAATTTAATTCTACTTTAATGTTCAATTTAATAGATCTGTCTCCAAAATTCATTAAACAATGTGTATGTAATATTGACACACACATAATAGCATTAAGTATAACTTATTGTAAAATATGTGCGTATGGAGACAAAAAATAGAGTCATAACATCAGTTAATCATTCAAAAATAAGATCAGATAAGGTAAATCTTTCAGTATCAATTTCTCAAATAAAAAAAGACACTCATAAATTATCAAAAATGTATGATTTTAAAAAATACATAGATTCCTCAGATATGTCATTTCCACCAGATATGGATGACATGATACCTAAAGACACACCCCCCTATTTGGATAACGGCGAGCATTATGTAGAAAGAATTGGCAGAGCTTTGAAATTTTTTAAGCAATGTGCATTAATCGGTCCCAGTGGCACAGGAAAAACTCACATTGTATATCTTGTTGCAGAATTAGCAGGACTTCCAATGTGGGAAATAAACTGTGGTTTGGCAACATCTGTTTTTGATCTTTTTGGAAGATATGTAGGACTTGGAAAAGAAAATTGGATTGATGGATTAATTACAGGATGGTGTAGAAAAGGAGGCATACTATACCTTGATGAGGCAAACATGATGAAACAAGATGTTGCAACAAAACTAAACCCATTATTAGACCAAAGAGGGCACATGGTACTTACAGAGAAAGACAGTGAGATTATTCACAGACACAAACATGCATACATGATAATTAGTATGAACCCTGTATCTTCAGAGTTCGCAGGTACAAAACCAATCAACGCTGCTATGAGGAGAAGAATGAGTGTTTGGTTAAATTTTGATTATATGAGTATTGGAGACAATATAGATGAAAAAGAATTCCAAATGGTCTCAGAGAGAGGAGGTGTTTCTCTAAAAGATGCAGAAACAATTGTAAAGATTGGTGCAAAATTAAGACAAGAATACAAAATGGGTGATCTTCCTTATGGTCCATCCATAGGAGATTTGGTAAATTGGGCAAAAATATGTTCAGACGGAGTAGACATTCCAACTGGTGGAG
>JBHIUL010000136.1:0-3447 GCA_042138315.1 Nitrosarchaeum sp. | reverse complement strand
CCTGGTGCACAACAAGAACTTGCTGACATGATTAGATATAATGTTCATATATTGAATCCAATTATGGATGATATTCCAATACCCGATACTGATGGTGATGGGATCCCTAACTTGCTTGATAATTGTATAGATACACAACCAGGTGCACTAGTTAACACAAATGGATGTTCTCCAGAACAAATACGACCACCAACATCAGGAACACAAACACCACCTACACAAACACCAACTACACCTCCTTATCCATTCTTCAGTCTTGTGATTGCAATTGCTATTATTGGTATAATCATTGCATCCCGTGAATTTCAACGAGCTTAGAAATCATAACATATTCAAAAACTAATAATTGTAGTACAGTGTTGAAATTTTACAATACTGAGTAATAGTCATATTTTTTACACTCGATTAGAATTTTGTAAATGTAGTATCTAAATATCTGATGTTCACTGGTTATTTTATGCAATGGATTTTAGGATTTTCAGCAATTGTACTTTTGATAGTTGGTCTTGTTGGTCAGGCATTTGAATTAAGAAAAATTCGACAAGAAATTTATCAAGACGAGCTAGGCTCAGCTAATATTTTTCTCAACAAGAAAAATTTCAAATGGTATGCAATAATTATTGTAGGAATGATTTTGTGGTATGCAGCCGAGCGTATCTGAGTTTTCTATATAGATCATATCTATATACTAGAAAATACAACTATTATTATCGCGTGTTTTGGGTAACGCCGGACTAAATCTAGATAAGGTCCAAGAATAAACCCTTATTGGCGCTACAGGTGGAAACCCGTAACGCCTCTTTTCACTCATTTAAATAAAATTAATCTTTGATTTTTCTTGATGAATTATACTAATTGCTTTTCTGATACTATCTTTTGAATCTTCAATTACGATAATTATTCTTGAAGTCTCTTCTTGTGCATCCATATTCAAAATGTTTAGCCCAACTTCGCCAATCTTTGCACTTGTTCTTGATGCTACTTGTTGAACTCTCCACATCTCATCACCAATCAATGTAATTACCCCACGGTTGTATGTAATTGATGCAAGTGAATCAAATCCAAGAAAATATTTCTCGTTTCTTTTAACATAATCCGCATCTAAAAATAATATTCTGGAAAATTCTACTCCGTCTTTTGTATATGGCGATAATATTACATATTCACTATATCTCTTGTCTTTTTCTAGTGATATTAGCAGTTTTTGTGCAGAATTTGTTTCTATTTTAAAAATTGCACAATTCCCTTTTCCAGTAACTATCTTAATTGGATGTTCATTTTTACTATCTGGAACTCTTTTAATTGTGGTAGTTTTTGTTGGATCTTTCATATTTGTAACAATAATTGGCATGTCAACTCCATTTTCCACTATTTCTTTTATTGCAATTGGATCTAAAATCTTCATTCCAAACATTCCTGCTAATCTAGCTTCATTGTATGAGAGTTGATCTACTTCAGTCAATCCAGTTTCCACAATTTTTGGATCCGCTGATACTACAGAACTATCTTTTTCGAAATCTATTCTTGTTTCATATTTTTTATAAAATAATATTCCAAGATCAGCTGCAGTTCTATCAGAGCCTCCTCGCTCATATGTAGTAGCAATTCCATCTGGAGTTTTACCTATGAAACCGCCTATTGTCACTACATCATTTTCTTCTACTAGTTTTGAAGTTTTATCCAAATGTTCTCTTGATTTTGTTGCAAGAAAATTTGTTGATTCTATATTATGGTCTGTAATTATTGGCCAGTCCTCATAATTTACTGCATCTGATTTTATTCCATTGCTTCTTAGAATGTAATTCATCACATGTGACATTAGAATTTCTCCCGAAAAAGCCAATGCTCGTGAACGGACTTCTTCGATAAATTCTCTTTTCCCTAAAGCTTCATCTAATGCTTTTTCAGCTTTTTTTAAGAACAAGTTTATAGTTTCTTGACATTCTTTCTGATTTTCTGAATTTACAAATTTCAGAATTTTTTGATAACACAACTTTACTGTGTCTAAGGTTGCTTTTTTTCCACTTTCTACATTTCTTCCTTGCTCTAAAATCACATCTGTTAGCGAGGATTTTTTTTCATTTTGAATTGTAAGTGGAGCTGAAAAAACTGCAATAACCTTGGAATCTTTTCTTAAATCATTAATTCTCTCAATAACTAGTGGAATTGAAACTCCATCAATACCAATTGCACTTCCGCCAAATTTGGCTACGACTAATTTCATAGTACTTTAACAAAATTAATTGGCTATCTATTAAGGATTGGATTACGATCTTCAAATCATCTTTTTGATTATATTGTATGCGTTAATGGCACCATTGGTTTGTACCGGGTTTCGTTTTTGTTCCAACTTTTCTAGAATCAATTTCTCTAACCTGTTAATATCTTCAAAAACAAAACCTTCCTCTCTTGCATTATCTTCTTGCTCAAAATGACCTTTTATCGGAATAAAAATCCCTGGTGTCCCATATGCTCTAGCCTCATCTATGGTTGATTTGCCCGCAAGTGATACTATGACATCTGCTGCAAAAATTAACTCGTGAAGATTATTGACAAATCCTAAATTTCTAATAGAATCTCCAAATTTTTTGCTCAAAGAAGGACCTGAAACAACTATCACATCAATATCTTGATTTATTTTTGATAATGATTCTATTGTTTTTTCAATCAGAAATGTTCCGGCATCTGTTCCTCCTATAGAAATGACTATGGTATTTTTTTCAAAAGCAAATTTTTTTCTTAGTTCTTCCCTTGTTGAATTTATCTGTCTTACTATGGGTCCAACTCTTTTGATATTTCCTTCATCAGAGCCATTCTCTGGAATGATTACTGCATCACATTTTTTTATGATCTCTTTCATTGATTTATTCATCTTTTTTTCAATAAATGATGTTATTCCATTTACAAAATTAGTCTGCACAATATCGGTAATCAAAACTGTAGGTATTTTCTTATTTTGAGCAACAGTAAGTGAAGCAAAGTCTTCATCACTGATAATTATTTTTGGATTATCAATCTCAATAATTTCTTCAGCTATTTTTTTACATCTTTTATAATATTGATAATAATTCCATAGCCATCTTGTTGAATTCTTTAGCTTTCCATTCTCTACAATGAATTGAGGAGGCATATACACATCTTCAACATTAAAATCTAAATTTCTTAGAATCTGCGCAGCTCCACTTCCTGTTACAAATTTTGTTGATATGTTTTCAAAATTATTTGCAATAGCTATGTCTCTTGTAACATGACCTAGTCCAATTGGACTAGAAAAAAAATCTACATTCATCATATTTGCACAAAACTCGTCAAATTTCTAGATTGTTTCCTGTCTCAAAGTTTAAATGGTTTTCAACAAGGTAGGTTTTTGGGCTCATGGTCCAGATCGGTTATGACGTCGCCCTTACACGGCGAAAATCCAGGGTTCAAATCCCTGTGGGCCCATTT
>JBHIUL010000135.1:0-3467 GCA_042138315.1 Nitrosarchaeum sp. | reverse complement strand
TCTGAACTTCGTAAAGTTGTTGTTGTAAGTGCACTTGAATTAGATGAATACCAGACTCAATTTCTTAAGAAATTAGGTGTACGTTTGACTATGCAAAAACCGATCTCTGTTCAAACTCTTTTATCACAAATAGGGCTTAAAATTACATCGTAAATTTTAGTTTCTGTTTTGGTGTATCTGTTGCTTTAATCCCCAACTTGTTTTGTTTATGGCAATAATTTTTAGAAATGGTGCTTCGTTTTCTTTCCATGGATCATTTCTAACCCATGTAAATTTTTTCTCAAACATTTTGTATATTTCTAAAAATTCTTTACCGCTTTCTAAAATTTCAACTTTACCTTGAATACATACAGCTTTGTGTTTGCCTGTTTCATACACGTCAATTACTATTGCTATATTTTGATTATTTATTACATTTTTGAATGTTCTAGTTTCATAATCTGTGGCAATGAAAATGGCATTATTATGATAAATGAATGACACTGGTTTCACATGTGGAATATTGTCATGTGATGTTGCAATTCTTGATTCTTCTATGGATTGAAGAAATTTTTCTTCCTCTTTAGTAAATTCAATCAATTAAAGATCTGTTCTCTGATCTCTGGAATGTATTTGTAAATCATATCTCTTACTTTCATTTGATCTTCGGCTGTTGGCATTTCTTCTTGTGAACTTAATATTGCACCACTCATACCTAATGCCATACCCATAACCATTCCATAGACAAATTCTTGTGGATTTTTAACTTGAAGTATTTCTTGATTCTGTTTTATGTCTTCTAAGTAAGCTGGAATTGTTGAAACTGCACCATTGATGGTCTGAGTAATTAATTCCTCTATTTGCTCTTCATTCATATTTTTAGACTAGGATTAATGTTAATAAATTTACACTTGGTAACTATTCTATTTGTTTAGATCTAATTTTGACCTTTTGTGTTTTTAAACGAAAAATTTCTTATCTACTTTATAATCATGCTTGTTTTATCTTGGATTTTGATTAGCTAAGTTTTAAAATACTCATCGAATAATTGCTTTAGAAGTATTTTATTTTGTAAAATCATCCTTCTATTCTCTAGAGTCATTTTGTCGTGATGAATTTCTTTAAATTGATCATAGTCATTATTTTTTATTTTGCAATTGATCTCTTCTATTTCTTTTTCATCTTCTTTGATCTCTCTTGTTAGCCTTTCACTTGGTTTTTCCATTATTCTATATCCTGTCACTTACTAATTAGTTGAACCTATTTTTAGATATTTAGACATGTTTGATGAAAATGGTTTTAAATAAAAACAATTTTCAATTTATCAAACAATGTCTATTTACACCTAAGATATTTAATCAAGGGTTTGGTGATGAGATTATGTTTTCATATTTTACTATAAATGATGCAAATCAGGCATTACCTGATGTTATAAAGAAATTTGAATTTACTTTGAAAAAAAAGAATGAGGTATCTAAGATTGAGCAAGATCTTCAAATGAGTCTTTCTACTACAAATTCTTTTGAAGAATACGTCTTACTTAAACAGAAATTAAATTCTGCAATAACCCAATTCTATGAAGCAATAGAGGTATTGGAAAGTACTGGCGTTGTAGTAAAAAGCATTGACCAGGGGTTGCTTGATTTTCCATCAAAAAGATTCAATGAAGAAGTTTGGCTTTGTTGGAAATATGGTGAAACTGATATAAAATTCTGGCATGAAAAAGATTCCGGTTTTATGGGACGAAAACCCATCGAAGTAAGTGATGAGTCGTTAATTTAATCTATTTTTATAATTTGTTCATTATGTTCGTTTATTTTTCACAATTTCTTTTGACCAGTAATTATTAAACAATAGTGATTTTGAATAAATTATTGTTTCTGAATTTGTACAAATTGCTCTCATCTCTTTGTTAACTCCACTGGCATTTTTTATAAATAATAATACCTCGTCATCGTCTTTGATTAAAAAACATAGATTTTCTTTTACTGTAGAGCACAGTTCTCTTATTTTTGTATTATCCATACCATCAAAAATATGCTTCGATTGTTTTGAAATTGGTGATAATATTTTATAATCTATTCCAGATTCTTCTAATGCTTCAAAGAAATTTGCATGATAAAATTTTATCATATCTTTCTCAGATCCAAATACTCTGCATTCTCTTTTTGCATTTAATATCATGTCAAATATCTTGCTGTTGACTTGGTTTCCTCCTTGTAATACTTGGAATTTCTCTTCTTGAATTTGTTCACTATCTTTTGCAAAACCTGGAATTTTTTCCCACAATTCCTCTAAAACAGGACCTGTTTTTTTCAATTTTTTTAAACGCTCTGTTTCATTGCTTACTA
This sequence comes from Nitrosarchaeum sp., assembly GCA_042138315.1. Lineage (GTDB taxonomy): Archaea > Thermoproteota > Nitrososphaeria > Nitrososphaerales > Nitrosopumilaceae > Nitrosarchaeum. The sequence goes on along the minus strand of JBHIUL010000135.1, from coordinate 1,137 downwards.
AAACATGAATTGCTTCTTGAATTGAAATTGTTGAAAATTTAATTGGATGATCAAACGTTGCAGAGACAATTCCTTTGTTTTGTAGTGCTGTTAGCAAATGATATGTTTCACTTCTTGGAATGTCTACAGCTTTTGCAATATCTGAGGCTGATCTTTGCCCGCCCTTTCCAAGATAAAAAAATACTTTGACTTGGTTTGGTGTTAATCCAAATGTTCCTAAACAATCTTTGATCTCCTCATAATCTATCTTGTCGACTGGATAATTGCCTAATAGCAGCATGTTTGATGATATTCCCATTATTGGGAATGATATTATTTGATTTATAACTCTGATCGCGCAATTGTATACAATTACATACAATTACATTATTTTTTATATTCTGATATTTTTATGCCTATTTTTCCCACTACTGTAAAATTTTGTTGATATTTTATGAGTATATGTTGTAATTTTTACGTTAACTATTGTTGTTTTGTTTTATGATGATTATGTGCTTACCCTATTCCGCAATTTGGAAATACTGATTTTCTAAATTTTTCTTTAATTCCTGAATAAAATCCTAGTTTTGTAATTTGTGGCTGAATTTCTTGTTTAGTTAGTAACATGCATGTTGTATTTGTATTGCTGGCCATTTCTGTTTCTATGCTGTTTTCTTCTAAACTATTCTCTTCTGCACCTGCAAGCTTGTTTCTCAATAGAAATATTCCTGCAAGCACCAACATTGCTGAAAATATGTCTACCGCTGTAACTGTTTCAGAAAGAATCATCCATGAAAATAATATTCCAAAAACTGATGTGGTTGAATATAGTAATACTGTTCTTACAGCTCCTATTAATTTTAGTCCCATCAAGAAAAATAATGTTGACATTCCAGTACCTACTATTGACATTATCAAAATGTTTGGTAATTGAGATAATTCAATCTCCATAGGGATTTGTAATATTACAATCATTGCAATTGTAGCAGCTGCAGAAATAAATGATAAAATTTGAACTACTCTTTTCACATCAAATTTATCTCCTAAGTATTTACATAAAGTAACATCTATTGCATACAATAATCCTGAAAAAATTATTAATAAATCCCCTGTAACCATACTTCCAAAACTAAAATCATTTTGATACAAATCATTTCC
>JBHIUL010000134.1:0-3486 GCA_042138315.1 Nitrosarchaeum sp. | reverse complement strand
CTGGTTCATTAGGTAACGTGGTTAAAAACTTGATAAATCAAGTTGAAGAACTAGATAAAAAACTTGACAGGCTTAAATCCTCTCACTAAATTCTTCACTTTATTTTTTCTACACACTCAATCTTTTTTAAAAGGAACAACTTCTTTCATTTCGTGGCAACTAGAACTCAAATTTTAATTCCTATATCCGTAGCAGCAGCAATTATAGGAGTTGTAGGATTAATGGCAATTCCAAGTGATAGTAAACTAGAGGCAGTAGAGTTTCCAAGAGGTACTGTCAAAATTGATGATATTCCATTACAAGTTCAAGTTGCAGACACTGAACCAAGACGTATACGTGGTTTGATGTTTCAAGATGCACTTCCATATGATCAAGGTATGATCTTTGTGTTTGACAAACCTGATCTTTATGCAATATGGATGTTAAACATGCAATTCCCTCTTGATATGATCTGGTTTGATAAAGATGGTAACGTTATTCATATTGAAAAAGACGTTCCTCCATGTAAAACTGCACTTGAAACAATGACTTGTCAAAGTTTTACTCCTGAATTAGAATCACTATACATTCTTGAAGTTACATCGGGATTTGTAGATAAATTCAACATTACCAAAGATTCCAAGCTAACTATAATTTCAATTTAGAATTGCAAAACCTTATGTTATAATGATATTATCATGACAAAAATGAACAAAAAAATCATAACTCCAATTGCAATTGGAATTATCACTGCAATCATTTTAATAATTATTCTAGTTCCATCAAGCCAAAAACAAATTCCTGAACCTATTCCGGCAATTGATTTTTCATATATTGCCTCAAACGCTCATATGAAATCATTACTTGAATCCAATGGGATTTCAATGTCTAGTCCGATAAAATTTTCAGGTGAGTCTATTGAAAAATATTGTAGATTTTATGATGATGATGACAAACAAAATTCTATAAAATATTGTACCTCTACTGAACTAAAAGAATCTGATGGTAAATTTCTTGGGAATATCCATATGACTGGAAGTGTTAATTCTCCTGATACTGTATTGGGGGTAATTCAGACGGATCCATTTATGTCTAATTTAGATTCTATAAAGAAAACTTATCAAGTAATGGTAGAGTCTACTGTCTGTGATTGTTGGCAAGATCTAAAACCTGGCAAACTTGAATCTGTTTCTGCATGGATTGATGCGGCAAAGGCTCATCATTTACAGGCAAAAAGTACTACTAGTAATTCTGAAATAGATGGAATTGCCCATAAACGCCTATTTCTTGAAATCACTACAAACACTAACGGATATCTTTGGAAATTTGTTATAACAAACTAAATTCAAGATATCTCATGAATCTTTGGAGTCTGTTATGATTGATCAATTATGGTTAATTGGGTTGGGATTTGTAGCTGGAATACTTGGTTCTATGATTGGACTTGGTGGAGGAATTGTAGTTGTACCTGTTTTGACTTTTTTTGGATTCCCACCAACTTTAGCTGCAAGTAATAGTCTTTTTGCAGCTTTTAGTAATGCGATTGGTTCTACTCTTTCATATTCACGGCAAAAAAGAATCGATTATTCTCTTGGATTAAAGCTTGGATTGTTGAGTGTTCCTGGAACTGTTTTAGGAGCATACATTTCAAGTGATGTAACACCTGGAATTTTTAAAATATTATTTGGGTTAGTGTTGATTTCATCTGCAGTCTATATTTTTTTGAGAAAAAAAATACAGACTAGAGAAAAAAATCTAACTACGATGATGATTGTGTTTGTAGTTGGTGCAAGCTTTTTTGCTGGAATAATCTCGTCATTTTTTGGAATAGGTGGAGGAACTGTGTTTGTACCGTTGATGGTAGTTGGGCTTGGAATGACGATGAAAAGAGCTGCACCAACATCTCAGTTTATTTTATTATTTGCATCTTTGTCTGGAATTATCACTCATAGTATTTTGGGTCATCCTGATTTTATCCAGGCAGGTTTATTGGCAGCTGGTGCTTTTGTTGGTGGAATAATCGGTGCTAGAATCTCTCTTGATATTAAAGAAAGATATTTGCAAATTCTAGTTTCAGTAATAATAATTATTGCTGCATTCAAACTATTTTTTGATTCAGCTGCTGAAAATTTATTTTTAATTGGCGGTTAATTCTCTCTCTTGTATTTGTGATGCTGTTTCTAATCATGCCTATTTTTTGAGAGTTGTCAGTGTGTCTCATAACACACACCTTGTTATCTTTACAAATATGTTAATTCCCAAATGTGGGAAATGCACTCATTTTTGTATTGCTTCTTTTACTTATTCCAAACATTGCATTTGCAGAAACACTAGAAACATTCGTGTTTCTTCCGTGGATTCTTGATTCTCACAAAACATTGTATGTTATGGTAAATTCAAGCTCAGATATTTCTTCTACTAAACAACAAATAATTCAAGATGTTATTCTATCAAAAAAACAATTTACTGTAGATAATAAAATTTACTTTAAGGGATGGCAAGGAGCACTAGACCAAATTAATTATTTTGATAATATTCCAATCAAAATTGTTTTTACTGATGATTTTAGAAAATCTAATTTGATTTCAATTGATCTGAATGATCGTCTTTCAAATTATGATGGTTTTACAAAATTTGAATTACATCATAATAAAATAATCACATCAAATATCACGATATATAATTTTAAAAATCTTAGTGATTCAGAATTTGAAAAAATCTTGCAACATGAATTTGGCCATAGTCTGGGATTGGCCCACTCTAATGATGTTGAGGATATCATGTATGGTGTGCTCCCAATGACTAACCCATACATATCCTATGATAATGTCTCTGCTTTGGACCGACTTTACTAGTTTTTAATTTTATTTGTTACCTAATTTGAGATATTATCAATATTGAAAATTATAATTTCTCTAATATGTTAGATTTTATCTTATTTTATTATGTCAAAATCCAACAAAGAACCAGAAAAGCGATGGAGGGTATTGGAATTTGAAGATGTAAAAGATGACTCTTATCTTGAGCTCCAAGATGATTATGAGTCAGATAAAAATCGTGAAGATTCTGAAGTTTAACTTGTTTTGATTATTCTTTTTTGTACTAGATATTCTATTCCTTTGAGGAAATCTTCATCTGATATTGATCCATCTGCCCACCATCCAGCATTATTTTTAACCCATTTGGGAATAATGTTGTCTTTGTCAGTTGATTGAGAAATATTCCCTACTTTGATTATCTGATTTTTTATCAGATATTGCACGCCTTCCACAAAAGTAACATCATCTAAATTTCCATCTGCCCACCATCCAGCATTATTTTTAATCCAACTTGGAACAAGTGTTAGTTCTGGTTCTATTTTTGATGGTTCTGATGGATTTGATGTTGATTTGAATCCATTTGGTGTGTACATTGACTTTATTTTTTCAACATCTATTGGCTTTATCTTCATCAGTTTTGAATTCTCATGTGAAAATACGGCCATGATGGATTCTGCATCTGCCCCAC
>JBHIUL010000133.1:0-3492 GCA_042138315.1 Nitrosarchaeum sp. | reverse complement strand
AGAATAGTTAATGCTTTTTGTGGAGAGTTTATGGTTAAACTCATTTGTCCAGACCAGGTCTTAAATGCATCATTTACTTCCAAACAGAAATTCAATACAAAGAGTTCTTGATTTTTTATAGGTTCCATGGATTTTGGTGTTTTTACAAGCAATTCAGTTAATTCTCGAAATTCATTTTTTCTATCTATCAACAGCATATCTAACGCTTGTTTTATTTTTTCATCATCTAATCCTGACTTAGATAGACGATACAGACTGACAGAACTCACAATATTACTTACTAAGCAAGAAAGATAAAACAGTCTACAGTAATATCAAATAGATATTAAATTTTTTAATAAAAATCAAACAAATGTTAATAAATTTAATGAAATGCTAGTCAGATAATTCAGAGAATCGATTTTGAACATAATCCCAATTTACTACATTCCACCATGATGCAATGTAATCAGGTCGTTTGTTTTGGTATTTTAAATAATATGCATGCTCCCAAACATCCAATCCTAAAAGAGGAATTTTTCTTATAGACCAAGGACTATCTTGATTAGATGTTGTAACAATCTCTATTTTGTTAAAAGTTTGATTAAACACAAGCCAACACCAACCACTTCCTTCAATAGAAACAGCTTTAGTAGAAAATTCTTTTTTAAAATTTTCAAAACTATCAAAATATACATCAATTGAATCTCCCAGTTTACCACCAGGATTACCATCATTTTTTGGAGTCATTGTTTCCCAAAATAATTTATGATTTTCAAATCCTCCACCAAAAAAATTGACTTCACTTCGTGCAGATTCAGGGATTGAAGTTAGATCAGATAAAACAGACGAGATGTATTGTGGATGAAATTCACTTGCAATTTTAGCTAGTGCATTGTTTAATCCATCAACATATGCTTGATGATGTTTTTGATGATGAATCATCATAGTTTGTTTATCAAAATATGGTTCAAGTTCATCATAAGCATAAGGCAATCGAGGTAATTCGTATTTGACCATACTTTAATGAGTTATAATCCACATATATTTTTCAAGTTCATAATAAAATTTAGGCACAATATTTCATCAAAAACAACATAATTACAGTAAAATGCATTTTCAGCATTATTGCTTTTTTGGTAATTTAATGCTGAATGTTGTTGGATTATTTTTAACTGAGATTGTGCCTTTGTGTTGTTCAATAATGTTTTTACAGCTGACCAACCCCAAGCCAATCCCTTGTGATTTTGTTGTAAATAAGGGTTCAAAGATTTTTTCTAAAGATTCTTTTGGAATACCTGAACCTGAATCTTCAAAATTGATAATTACATGATCATTTTTGTCAGATAATGAAATTGTAATGGTGCCTTCATTTTTACCGATAGCCTGAATTGCGTTTGATATCAGATTATTGAAAACAATTAAGAGTTGTTCTTTATCACATGAAATTACAATATCCTTTGTAGGCAATGTAATTTTCACATTCTTAGGACATTCTGAATTTGCATAACTTTGTTGAATAATACCTAAAAGAGATTGTGAAACAAGTGTTGGTTTTTTTGTTTTAGCATAATTCAGAGTATAATCAATTTGAGCACGCATATTAGAAACAGATGTTTCAATCATTTTCACATAACGGGATAATTTTTCGTCATTTTTGTCAATTTTCATTTTCATTAATTCTACACTATTATTAATTACAGATAATGGGTTGCGGAGGTCATGAGCAAGTCTTGCAGTTAATTCACCGATTGCGGTAAATTTTTCAGTCTTAATTTTTTCTTGATGTAGTTGATTATTTTTATTAACATAATAAAATACAAAAAACAACAAAATACTCACAGAAAAGCCTCCTATCAATATCAAATTAGGCAATAGAATATCAACTAAGAGAGGTTGTTTAAAATTTTGATAAACAAGGTACCAAGTTTTTTCGCCAAATGATATCATCGTTGTTTTAGACATAGTAGGGTTGGAATGTTGTTCAGTTGTAAAAAACATGTTTTGAGGATCTACAGGACCATCATAAATTGTCAAACTAACATGTTGAAGAAGAGATGGATCCAAAAAAGAATTCATAAAATCATTGATACGAAAAACTGAATACACAAAACCATTAATGTTATCTCGTCTATCTTGTTCTGTTTGAATAGATGCATTATTCAAATATACAGGTTGTAACAGTAAAAATCCAAATTGAACATCCTTATCAGTTTCTTGAACTAGAGTAAGTTTTCCTGTCATTACAGTCTTTCCTGTTAATTCTGCAAATTCTGCTGCCTCTCTTCTTACTGGTTCAGAATAAATATCATATCCGATAGCACGTTGGTTTCTAAAATCTCGTGGTTCTAAATATAAAATTGGATAATACTCATCACGTTTACCTTCTGGCCAAATTTTAAAATCTTCATCATATTCAGACATGAATTGAATGAGAGATGCAATACCATCCTCATCTTCAAGATGTTTGATAAATCCCATTCCTAAGATGCCAGGATAATTTTCTTTTATGTTTTGAACTTCAACAAATGACTTCCATTCATCAGGTTCAATTAGTTTAGATGCAGCGTAGAAACCTTTAGCGCCACTGATCAGTGCGCTATATTGAGTTAATTTATCACGTATTGAATGTGTAAGTTTTTCAGTATTGTTTTCAAATTCTAATTTCTCTTTTTGTGTTTCTAAATTATCAACCATACTCCAAAACACGATAGTTACAACAAATGAAATTCCTAATGCAATCCATGGGAGATATTTGTTATACACAAAAAGATGAAAAAATAGCTAAGTAATATATCAATATGATAAAAATCAGATTTTTTCAAGTGGAAAAGATGATAACCTTTAGCACAAAATATCAACAATGGCAAAACTAAGCACATTAGATTTGGAGATACTATGTTTAGGCATTAGGAATCAAGGAAAGTTTAATGAAAAAGATATCGAAAATTCAGAATTAAAAAGATTGGGAGTAGGAAGAATACTAGATTTGCTTGCATCATTAAAAGATAGAAAAATGATTGATTTGAATAAAGATGGATCATTTTCAATAACAGATTTAGCAAAACATCAATTATGGAATGAAAAAATTCCAATGTGGTGCAGAATATTACAATTATTAGAAATCAAACCGTGTGATTTTGATACAATCTTAGATATTTTAGATAAACCAGAAGCAGAAATAAATGATGAAATTGAGAAGTTGAGAAAAAATCAATTAATTCTAATGTCACCACTAAGACAAGAATCAAAAATTATCAAAATGTATGAAATTTTACCAGAAGGCATAGAGAAATTAAAAAAAATAGAAGAAGATGGATTTCAAAATAACGAACTCGGAGAAAATCCATCTGCAGCCATATTTGAGTTAATTGATGAAATCATAAAAGAAATTAATGAGAAGCCAGAATTTAATAAAAACGATATAATTTCAAAATTAAATAGATTAAAAAATAAAATAAAAATATAGTTATTTTGATTTTATTTTATCATGAATTTGTGCAAGGATTAATT
>JBHIUL010000132.1:0-3497 GCA_042138315.1 Nitrosarchaeum sp. | reverse complement strand
TTCCAAGATACTGAAAATGATACAAATCTAGAACTTGTTAAAACAGAAAGATATGACCAATTAGTCGATTTACATTATAAAATCTCAAAATAGTCTCTCTGAATCCATTTTATTCCACAAAACAGTAGCTGAATCCCTGTGAACCTAAAAATTAATTATTTTCTTTTCCAAACAAATTGATTGTAAATCAATTCTGGTCTGATTTGTCTAAATGGTTGTGATCCACCTTCATACCATTTTGTAAAGAATTCGTATAAATGCAATCTGAGTGACTGAATGTATACAATCAATCCCTCAATCATCATAATTCCCAAGTTTCCACCAACAATCATTGCAATAGCTGCTCCTGAACTTGCTCCTCCTAATGAAACAAATGCATTATTTACTGTCATTAGCAATGCTGCATGTACTAACAACATAATTCCAAGTCTAGCATAACTAATTGTATGAGCTAAACTTTCAACTGTTTTTCCAAGAAATACTTCCATTACAACATTTGCTGCAGAACCTCCGTCTTCTGGATGTTTCTTAGCATGTAATATACCGCCAATCATCATAGTTGTCATTGATGCAATAACTACAACAACTGCAATTCTAGTTACAATCCAAACTTGCGCCCAATCTCCTAAGAATACTGTTACCCATGGTACAGCTTCACTGTGTACTCTAGAATACATATTCATTACATCATACTGTGAACCAATTGCACACATCATTATTACAACAATTCCTCCATAGAGAGTTATGTTTGGAATTGCTTCCATGTACATTACTAATTTATGTCCTTCATGTGCCAATCTCTTTACACGCAAAACCATTGCCCAAACTAGGTGAATAATTCCAATGAATAATGAAACTTTGAGAATGTTAATGACTTGATCAAATGTTAATTCTGCAACACTTAGTATTCCTACTATCCAACTAACAGAATGTAATGCTCCTCCTTCTTCTAACAATCCCTCAAATGGACCCATATGATCAATGTGATATCCAAACATTTCTCCTGCCCCTACTCCTGCTATAGCAGCCGAGGCACCAGATATCGCAATCAACATTCCCCATCGTGAGAGATTTCCTTGTCCTTTTACTTTGAAAAGTAAACCCATACCCATCAATAATAATCCGTGACCCATATCTGCAAACATAAGCCCGTAGAAAATTGGCCACATGAGAGCAATCATAGGAGTTGGATCTGCTTCTCCTTTCTTTGGTATACCTTGACTTTGTGTAATTACTTCAAATGTTCTTACAAATTTTTTGTTATCAAATAGAGTAGGAGTATGAGCTCGCAGTTTTGGATCTGTAATATCTTCAGTAATTGACATCCACTGTTTTGTAGATTCCTTAAATTTTTCTTCCATTTTACTTGGAATAAATCCTTGAATAACCGCAAAATTTTTCGTTCCTCCTGGTTTTCTTAATGTTTCAAGAACATCTTTTGCAATCTGAGCTTCTTCATAAAGAGATAATATTTCTCGTCTGATCTTCTTTTTTATTAAAGCAATTTGTTTTGTAATTGATGATTGTTTTTTAATTAGTTCTTTTATTTTTGTTTCAATCATATCATATGCTTCTGATGGAATTTGTGGTATTCCTTGTGGAATGACAAATGGATTTGCGTTAAATCCTCTAAGCACCTTAAGTACTCTCTCTGAATCTTCTATGTCTGAAATAACTAAAATTGCAGCTTTTTCTTTACTTTCTAAATCATATTTGTAATATGTAATTCCCTCTAATGCCCTACTGATTTCTTCATAGTCTGACGAATTGATAACAAATAGATTTGTATAGAAATATTTCATTAACCCAAATCCATCTAGATTTATTTTTAATTTTCTAGCAACTTCGAGGGTTTCTTTTAATGATCTATATTCTTCAAGTGATCGTTTAGTGTTTGCTTGATCATGTAATAAATCCCTAGATTCGTTAATTACGGATGGGGTTTTATTTTTTAAATCCTTTACCATATTTTCAATTTCATCAAATTCAAATTCTTTCTTTTTGATTACTGTCCCTTTGAAAAGAATTTCCAAGATTCCTACGGTAAATGGAATTCCTAACCCTTTAACCACTTCATCAATTGATTGATATGCTTTTTGAGCCTCTAAAAGAAGATCATCTATTTCTGGAGTAACTACGTCATTTTCTGTATCAATCTTATGAAACCATTCAAATTCAGTTAATCTTGAAATTGCTTTTGGAGACTCTTGTCTAGGTAATATTACACTTCCAATTTTCAGATCTGCTATTGCCACTACAATCGAACGATGTTTTGATTGATTTTAATATCTTTCTGAATCGCAATTTCCCAAACATTAAAATCTATTATGAAATTAACGCGTCACATTGGGAACTAATTCTGCTTTAGAACATACAATTGACAAAATTCTAACTCAAACTGAAAACGGCATTTTATCAAATTTACAGTCTACTCTTTCTGAATCTAAGCAAATTTTTGATAATTCTGTTTCTAAACTAGACCAAGAATATGATAAAATCATCTCAGATGGTAAAAAAGAGGCCGATAAGATAGAAAAACAAATCATTGGCAGTTCTGATCTTGAGGCTAGAAATAACATACTTTTGGTGTTAGAAAAAGCAGTAGATGATGTATTTACAAAAGCTATAGAACAAATTTCAAATATTGATCGCAGTGGTGATTACTCTAATCTAATCAAGACTTTGTTAGATGAATCAACTGATATTTTAGGCACAACTAAAGTTATAATTTATACAAATTCTAAAGATAAAAGTATAGTTCAATCATTATTATCTAAATATCCTGGTGCAGAATTATCATCTGAAACAATTGATTGCATTGGTGGCATTACAGTAAAATCAAAAGAAGGTGCAATGAAATTTGATAATACTTTGGATGCAAGAATTCAACGTTTGAAGCCTTTAATTAGGAAAGAAATTGCCACAAAATTCGGAGTAGGTAATTAGAATGGCAGCTCAGGGTAGAATTGTTTGGGTAAGCGGTCCAGCAGTAAAAGCTGATGGAATGTCAGATGCTAAAATGTATGAGACCGTAGTAGTTGGTAACTCCAAACTAGTTGGTGAAGTTATTCGTCTAACGGGCGATGTTGCATTTATTCAAGTTTATGAGTCTACAAGTGGCTTAAAACCTGGCGAACCTGTAGTTGGTACAGGAAATCCGCTTAGCGTTTTATTAGGTCCAGGTATTATTGGACAAATTTATGATGGAATTCAAAGACCATTAAAAGAACTATCAAAAGCTTCTGGGTCATTCATTGGTAGGGGAATTACTACCACTGCTGTAGACATGGTAAAAAAATATCACTTTGTACCAACTGTCAAAAATGGTGATGATGTTGCTGCAGGAAATGTCATTGGAACTGTTCAGGAAACTGATCTTATTGTTCACTCTATTTTAGTCCCACCAGATCATCCAGGTGGAAAGATCTCAAATATGGTAAGTGAAGGTGATTACAATTTAGAAACTGTATTAGCTACTACAGAAAAAGATGGACAAA
>JBHIUL010000131.1:0-3622 GCA_042138315.1 Nitrosarchaeum sp. | reverse complement strand
TTGGTTCTAATTCAAATCTATACAAATTTGACTCTAGACAAGATAAAATTGATTCAGTTTATTTCATTGGCGATAAAGAACTCAGACCAAAAAGTACCATTATGGGATGGGCAATAATTCAGGATAATGATGGAATGATTTGGCTGTCTCAATCTGGTTCATCTCCACTTTGGAGATTTAACCCTCTTGATGAAAAATTTACGTCATATGTGACTAGTTCAGCACCATTTCAGATGAAACTAGATGCAAAAAATGAAAACATTTGGTTTACTACACTTGGCGGGAATACAGTGGGAGTAATTCAAAAAGTTGTAAAGTCTAATTTGGAAACGGATTATAAAATTACAGAATTTGAAGTTGGAAGTAATTCATTTCCAAGTGGATTATTTTTGGAAAACAACAATGTTTGGATATCTGAAGTAGTTGGAAATAAACTAGTTCGATTTAAGATAATTGATGATAACAATATCATATCCATCGAGAAAACATTAGAAATATCAAAGGAATACAAGATAGATGTTCACTCTCCAACAGATATCTTTGTAGCAGACAATGAAGTTTGGTTTACGGAACATGGAACCAGTACTATATCGAAATACAATCTAGATACAAATCAAGTAAAACGATTTCCTACCTCTGCTAGCTCATTTAATGCAACAACACTACCATTTTGGTTAAAAGAATCACAGAGTAACGGGTTATGGATAAATGAACATACAGGAAATAAAATTGCATTTTTTAACACTACAAATACAACATTACTGGAATATGAAATACCTAGTCGTCCACTTGATGGAATGATAGTTTATCCACTTGGATTAACAGTAACTAAAGGAAATGCGTGGTTTTCAGAATGGAATACGGATAAAATAGGGAATATCAACGAAAATATTTCCATTCCATTTGATATTAATACAGATATCAGTAAAATCATCATTCCAAAAAACACTGAAAAATCTAAAACAATTGATTTTACAATTCACAAAAATCAAGATGTAACATCAGAAAATCCAATTTCTTTTGCTGTTTCAAGTTCAATGGAGCCTGCTTTGGGACTAGTCAACATGACCGCCAAGTTTTCACATAACAAGATACTGTTATCGGAAATTGAAGATTCAAAAATACAATTGTCTCTTGATAGTAATTCTGCTCCAATAGGTAACTATACACTTGCCATTAGTGTTACTGATGGATGGATAACTAAATCAGTGTATGTTGATATGATGATTAATTGAAAAATAGATTTTAAATTAATTATAATTACACTCGTAGTGTTTTGCTAATTCTAAAACTGTACATTGGTAAGTAGGTCAGTGCCATTATTACTGTGCCAAGAATTTGTAGCCAAAGAGAGTATGTCTGATACATTCCAGCAAACATGAAAATAGCCCCTATTGCTGCAACTGGAATCAATTTTGATTTTTTTCTATACCACATACCTATGATCATTGAGGCAAATGAAACTAGAAGAACTACCATGCCTGTTGTACTATCAAAGAATTTCATCGTTTTATCAACAAAACTATTTGAATTGTCATGCGTGGTATTCATATTATTTAGATCAGCATTTGAAATTGTTACAGCTGTAATTCCAACAGCACTAAACACTATGAGAGTAGTGCACAAAATCATGCCAATTATCCCAAAGGAGCAAACACACCTGCATTTAGTAATTCTCATATTTTTACACTTAAATTACTTGTTCTATAAATTTTTCAATTATTTTCATCTATCTAATAATAAAACATTACAATTGTAAAGATGCCATATTAATTATCAGAAGTTTGTTATTATTAATCAGATTGAACCATGATACAAGCACAGTGAATGTAGGTATTAAAAAAACTGCCCTTAAGATTGGAGGCATGCATTGTGCTGGCTGTATAACTGCAATTCAAAACCACATGTCAGATATTAAAGGCATAACAAAATGTGAGGTGAATCTTGCAGCTGAAAAAGCTGTTTTGGAGTTTGATACATCATTAATTGATTTAGAGACAATTGAAAATGCACTAAAAGACATTGGATATTCTACTGTATATGAAAAATTCTCAGCAAAAATAACAGGAATTACTGATTCCAGTGATTCTGAAAAATTAGAAAAGAGACTACTAGATACAGAAGGAATCAAAGAAGCATCTATCAATTTTGGAAATAATCAAGCTGTTATACAATATAATTCCACTCTACTTTCAATTTCAGATCTTAGGAGAATAATTAACAAATTAGGATTTCAAATTATAAGTGAAGATGATATTGTAACATCAGAAGAAATTGAGGCAAAGAAACTAAAAAAATTATTTATCATTGGGCTTGTGTTTTCAATTCCTGTCATGTTATTTGGTTATCCTGAATTTTTTTCATTCATTCCATTTGCAGGAACAGGAATTGCAGCACTAATTATTTTTGCTTGTGCAAGCATAGTTCAGTTTGTTACTGGAAGTAGATTCTACATTGGAGCATACAGAATAACTAAAATGAAGTCTGCAAACATGGATACTCTTGTAGTCACTGGTACAACTGCAGCATTTCTATTTAGTGTGTTTAACACATTCCCAACACCTGTTTGGCACAACATCTACTATGACGCAGCTTCCATTGTGATAACATTCATAATTCTTGGCAAGTATCTTGAAAACAAGACCAAGGGAAAAGCTTCATCAATAATTAAAAAGATGTTAGAACTTCAACCAAAGACTGCAAGAATTAGAAAAAATGAAACAGAGACTGAAATTTCAATTGAGTTAATCCAACCTGGAGATATATTGATAATAAAACCTGGAGAGAAAATTCCAGTAGATAGCATTGTAATTGAAGGCCATTCAGCAGTTGATGAATCTATGATAACTGGCGAATCAATGCCTATAGAAAAGAAACCTGGTGATGTTGTGATTGGTAGTACAATAAACAAGGAAGGCTCTCTTTTAGTAAGAGCTGAAAAGGTTGGAAGCGATACTATGCTTTCACAGATAATGAATCTTGTTGAAGATGCAATGGGAAGAAAACCACCTATGCAACGTCTCGTTGACAAGGTTGCAGGATACTTTGCAATTATAGTCCTGATTGTTGCTACTGTGACCTTTCTGTCATGGTATTTCCTTACTCCTTCTGGAGATCATCATATTGCAGCTGCCTTAATCCCAGCAGTAGCCATTTTAGTTGTTGCATGTCCATGTGCACTTGGTCTTGCAACCCCAACTGCTGTGATGGTAGGAATGGGAAAAGGGGCACAGCACGGTGTGATCTTTAAAGGGGGTGATGCACTTGAAATGCTTAGTAAAGTAAAGATTGCTGTATTTGATAAGACAGGAACTCTTACTGAAGGAAAACCGCAAGTAATTGATCTGTTATCATTGAAACAAATCACACTAACTGATGGCAACATCATATCTAATTCAAAAGAAAAAATTTTAGAGTTTGCTGCAATTGCTGAAAAAAATTCTGAACATCCACTGGCAAAATCAATTGTAAAAAAAGCACTTGAATTAAATCTTGATCTACAACATTCTACAGACTTTATTGCAATTCCTGGAAGGGGTGTTAGAGCAACATTCAATGGAAATACAATACTTGTTGGCAGTCCAAAACAACTAGAATCTGAAGGCATTGAGATTAGCACAGT
>JBHIUL010000130.1:0-3623 GCA_042138315.1 Nitrosarchaeum sp. | reverse complement strand
ATGAAAATAACTAAAAACTGAGAAAATATGGTGGAAAGCAACTATGACATATTAGGAATTACTGAAAATTCAACTGAGACCGAAGTTCGTAATGCATTTAGACAATTAGCACTTCGATATCATTCTGATAGGGGAGGAGAAAATGAACAATTCATTAAAATCAAACAAGCATACGAAGATCTCAAAATTGGCAAAAAATATCCTGAAACAGATTTAGAAAAAATTAGAAATTCTAGAGTTTATTCTGGTGATTCAGAAGAAGACATACGAAGAAAAAACCAAATTTTAGGCCAAGAATTATCTAAAGAAATGAAATTAGCTGAAGAATGGGCAGCAAATCTGAACAGAACCAATTCAACTGCTACTAGATTATTTGGTTCAAAAACTCTTGGAGAAATTGAACTTGAAAGAAAAGCTAATGGTACACTTTCAATTAAAGGAAATTTTATGGCAGGCAATTTGACATATGATGGTTCTATTATTATGCAAGGAAACATAACAAGTCCATCTTGGACTGAAGAATTTAGAACAAATATACATCTTACAAAAGGTGATTTCAAATTTATTAACCCACTTGAAAATAAATACAAAATTGAAAATGGTTCTAGAATAATTGTAGATAATGGTGATATTATAATTGGAAATGTTTTTGGCCGAAAATATAAAATTCAAGATGCAGAAGGAAGAGTTGGAATTTATGAAACTAAGGAACAACGAACCTATATCTCTGCACCAAAAGGAAAAATTATTGCAGAAAATATAGTAAACACAGTCTCTCTTAATGCTGATTCTATTGTAGTTCTTAATCTAGAAGATGATGTTCAAATTAATGCTAGAGAAATTTTTTTGTATGGAAACAAAATTACCTATAATGTTATTATTAAATTAAAAAAACATGGTATAATACGATTTTTTGAAAATTTTTCAATTCAAAGTCTAAGTAATGATGCAATTATCAAACTTGAGAATGGTAAAGAAATTAGATTATTTGAAATAAAAACCAAAAAAATTAAGGATTTGGCAGATGAATTTGTACCTAACAAAAACAAATACGATAAAAATGCTACAATGGTAGGTGATGGATTCACAATTACATATGAAATGTTAGATAATTTATCAAAGAAGCCCACAACAAGCCAAAATTCTAACCGTATGTCGAAATTCGGATTTTCTAGAAACTAAATTAGTAATTTTTATTCATAATTTCTAAGTAGAAGTATTGATATTCTTATGAAATTAACAATGAATTGAATTGCAAATTTCATTTAGTATGGACAAAAAATTGATACTTTTAGTAATCGTGGTATCTGTAATCACAATTCTGATCACTGCTTATTTGAGTTTTAATTATGCTGAGCAGATTCTAACAGATAGAGCTAATGATTTACTACTAGGTGAATCAACAATACGTGGTAATGCTGTTAGACAAATTTTTGAATCACGAATTGAACAAAATAAAATTTTAGCAAATGATCCAATGATAAAAATTCTTGTTACTGAATTAGATAATGCCCCTGATTATGAATTCGATAAAGTAAGAGAAAGTAAGCGTAGAGATTTTCTTACACAGGTTCAAGCATTTCAAACATTAGTTGGATTTTCAATTGGTCTTGAAGATGTAAAAATTGTAGGAATAAATGGTAAAGTTTTCTTTTCGCTTGGTAAGCTAACTCACAGCGATTTTCTACAAGATCCACTGTTTCAAAAAGGCTTGAAAGAATCAATAATTGATTTTGAACCGTCACCTACAGGCAAAAAAATGATTATAGTTTCTCCAATTTTTGCTCAAGATAGTAAGAAAAATGATGAGCCAGTAGGAGTAATCATTTCAAGAATGAGAACTGAATCATTAGATAATGTTTTAGTTGATAGAAGTGGTTTAGGGGAGACTGGAGAAGTTTACATTGTAAATGATGGATTTTTAATGTTATCTGAATCTAGATTCATACCAAATGCAATCTTTAAACAAAAAGTTGATACTGTCCCCGTACAAAAATGTTTTAGAGAAGGTGAAGAATTTTCAGGAATTTATCCTGATTATAGAAAAGTTAGTATCTATGGATCCTCATACTGTGCAAAAGATTTAGGATTTGTTTTACTTGCAGAAATTGATGAAGCAGAAACAATTAAACCTGTTTTAATACTTCAGGATCGTATTCTTCAAACAGGTCTAATAATTACAAGCGTAATGATAGTTGTTGCATTTGTAATTTCAAAATCTGTATCACGACCTTTGATAAAATTAAAAAATGCTGCAAATCAAGTTGCAAATGGGGATTTTAATGTACGAACTAATATTACAACACGTGATGAAATTGGAGAATTATCTTTTGCCTTTGATACAATGACTAAAAAACTTCAAAAATCTTTAATTGAAATTAAAGAAAAAGAAGATGTCATAAAACAACAAGAGGATATTTTATTGCAATTTTCTGATTATAGTGAAACATATTGTGTATGTATGGTAGATATTATGAATTCAACAAAAATTACTGCTAAATTATCTGAATCAGAAACTAGTGAATTTTATAAAATTTTTCTTAATTCCATTGCTGAAATTGTAAAAAATTTTGGTGGTATAGTAGTAAAAAATATTGGTGATGCGTTATTGTTTTATTTCCCAGTTCTTCACTCAGAAGAAAAATCTATACTAAAGAACTGCCTTGACTGTTGTTTAACATTGGGTGAATTACATGATGATATTGTAAAAAAACTAGAAAAACAGAAATTGCCTGTTTTTGATTATAGAATTAGCTCCACTTATGGAATTGTTAGAATAGCAAAAACATCGATATCTTCTGTTAATGACATTTTTGGAAATACTGTAAATCGCTGTGCTAAAATAAATAGACTTGCTCCTGCAAACAGGGTGATTATTGGTGAGGATTTTTATACAAAGGCCAAATCCCTCGATGATTATACATTTAAAAAAATAGATGATGTGTTATCAATAGAGTCTAATTATCCTACTTATCTTGTTTCTCGAAAAAACATACGTGATAATATGGACAATTAAACATAAAATACTAATTAAATTAATTCAGTTGATTTTTCTTTAGTGCTGATATTATATGATTCTTCTATATTTGAAACAAAAATTTTTCCATCTCCTTTCTCACCTGTATGAGCAGCATCCATAATTGCTGAAATTACTGAATCCACCATCGAATCATGAACCACTGTAACAATAACATCTGTTGAGTTAAATTCAATTTGATGCCCACCAATTTCAGGTCGTTCACCTGCTCCTTGTCCTAATGATTGAATTAATGTAACTCCTCCAACCCCTGCTTTTCTTATTGATGCTATTACCTTTTTTGCAACTTCACTTTGTACAATTGCTTCTATTCGTTTCATAATTGATTTTATTGTATTAGTAATTTAAAAATGCACTATAGATTATCATTCTTTTGATTATGCTAAATATCATTATTGAAAATCATGCTAATGTTATATGAAATTTAAATTTTGAATTATTACATGTATTATCCCATAACTATTATTGTAATTGTGATATTGGGCTCATTTTCTTTCGTACATGCAGAAAATTATGTAATTGAAATTCCATTTGGAGCATATAATCCAGAATTAAATACACCTGCAGAAGTATGGTTTGATCCTCC
>JBHIUL010000129.1:0-3656 GCA_042138315.1 Nitrosarchaeum sp. | reverse complement strand
TCAGCTAATAATGCAGAAAGTTGAATCTCTGAATTTGCTCCAACTAAAATTCTATAATCATATTTTGCAATTATCTGCAAAATATCTGATAGTTTATCATGTTTTAATCTAAAAACCGCCGAATTGATATATTTTAGAAAATCTGATTCTGACATTCCATAGACTTTAATTAGTTCAATCATTTTTTCTCTTGCTTCTATAACTTTTCCAGATAATGCCATTTTTAGAACCTCGTCAACATCGCTTGTTTTTGTAAGACCTGCTGATGCCTTTACATTTTCTTCAGTGATCTGACCAAGACTTGCAGTTGCTTGCATTAGGTTAATGGCATGTCTGAGATCTCCATCTGAATATTCATAAATTGCTTTTAGTCCTTTTTTATCTGATTTTACTTTCTCTTTTTTGGCTATATTTTCTAGATGATTGATCATATCTTCTTCAGGAATAGATGTAAACTTGAAAGTGGCACATCTACTTTGAATAGGATCAATAATTTTTGAGATATTGTTTGCAATTAGTATGAACCTGCAATACTTTGCAGTATCTTCTATTATTCTTCTCAATGCAGTTTGTGCATCTGATGTCATTTCATCTGCTTCATCTAAAATAATTATCTTAAATGGAACCTCTACCATTCCTGCATATCTTGAAAATTTCTTTACTTTTTCTCTAACCATTCCTATTCCTCTTTCATCTGATGCATTTAGCTCAAGAGTGTAGTCTTTAGCATATTCTCCTAGAATTTGTCTGGATATGCATAACGCAGTAGTTGTTTTGCCAACTCCTGCAGAACCAGAAAACATCAGATGTGGCATATCTGTAGGATCTTTGATTAGGGCCTCTAGGCTTCCAATAATTTCTGTTTGATTTACAATCTCTGATAGCTTTGATGGGCGATACTTTTCTACCCACATGCCTGTTGATAACATGTGATCTCCTAGTCTATTTCCCACTAATAAATCGAAATTAATAGGATCAATTGATCTAACAAAATAGTGAATAGAATTGATCGATCCATTACATCAGGGTCTTAGTGAAGAATAGTGATCTTAGATGGAAATTGATAAAATAGAAAAACTGCATTCTATAGGATATAGCCTAAAGGACTCTAAAGTTACCATAAAGAATGATATCAAATTCAATGTAGCAGGCGTTAAAATCAATGGCACTCAAGGCGAGGTCTTGAATTTACCTCAATGGATAGGTAAAATTTTGTCTCAAAACAAACTTGCAACTCTGGAAACACCTGATATGATTACTGAGCTAAAACAAGCATTATCAAAAGAAAAGATGGTCGGTGAATATCAAATGTCTACTCTTGATCCTCATTTTTACATTAAATTAAAAGAATCGCTAAAAAATTTGAATCGTGATGATTTTAATCATGTAGAAAGCATAATGCTAGAGTTGTTTAGAATGAGAAGAGGAAAACTAGTAAAGCTGGCAGATTCTATAAAACTGAATTCTGAATTATACAATAAGTTAACCGTTGAGGAAAGTATTTTCTTTAAAACAATTCATGATAATAGTATAGAATTTGAAAAACAAATTAGAGGAGATCTAAATGAGCAAAGCTCAAACTAGCACTTTTACTGAATCTGCATTGTCAGATAAAGTAAAGGAATTTCTTACACGATTCAAGGACAAGTTTGGCAGCTACAAGTATGTAGAACAAATTGATGAGATGATGCCAAAGGGTGCAAAATTTATCCTTGTTGATTATAATGATCTTGTAGTAGAACCTGAAATAGAAATTATCTTTTCAACAGATCCTGATAGACTTCTTAATGCATTTTCAAGAGCAATCAAAGAAGCACTTCAAACAAGATTTCCTGATTATGCTGAAAAAATTAAAGATGAAGTTCGTGTAAGATTAGTAAATTATCCACTTCAACGAAGTCTTAGACAAATAAATGCTGAGACTATTGGAAATATTACCAGTGTTTCTGGTATGGTAGTTAGAGCATCTGAAGTAAAACCTCTAGCAAAAGAACTTGTGTTTATTTGTCCTGATGAACATCAAACAAAAGTAATTCAACTAAAAGGAATGGATGTAAAAATTCCAATTGTATGTGATAATCCAAGTTGTAAACATAGAGATTTTGAATTAAAACCTGAGGCAAGTAAATTCATAGATTTTCAAATTCTTAGATTACAAGAATTACCTGAAGATCTCCCACCAGGTCAATTACCTCATTATATTGATGTGACAATTAGGCAAGATCTTGTAGATAATGCGAGACCTGGGGATAGAATAATTCTGACAGGTATAGTTAGGGTAGAACAAGAATCTGTTGCAGGCATAACTAGAGGACATAGTGGATTATACAGATTACGAATTGAAGGAAATAATATTGAATTCTTGGGAGGAAGAGGTTCTAAGACCTCTCGTAAAATAGAAAGAGAAGAGGTTTCTCCAGAAGATGAAAAAATGATTAAAACACTTTCTCAAAGTCCTAATGTTTATCAAAGGTTAATTGATTCATTTGCACCACACATACAAGGACAATCACTAATCAAAGAAGCTATTCTGTTGTTGATTGTTGGTTCCACTCAAAGATTGCTTGGTGATGGAAGTAAGATTAGAGGTGACATTAACGTATTTCTTGTTGGTGATCCTGGTACTGCAAAAAGTGAGATGTTGAAATTTTGTGCAAGAATTGCACCGAGAGGATTATACACATCTGGTAGAGGTTCAACTGCAGCAGGTCTTACGGCAGCAGTAGTTCGTGATAAAACAGGAATTATGATGTTAGAAGCAGGTGCTGTGGTTCTTGGTGATCAAGGTCTTGTATGTATTGATGAGTTTGATAAGATGAAACCTGAAGATAGGAGTGCATTACACGAAGTTATGGAACAACAATCTGCAAGTATTGCAAAAGGTGGTATTGTTGCTACATTAAATGCAAGAACATCAATTTTGGCAGCTGCAAATCCAATGTATGGAAAATATGATCCATTCAAAAATATTACTGAAAATGTAAATTTACCAATTCCATTATTGACTAGATTTGACTTGATTTTTGTTGTACGTGATATTCCAGGAAGAGAAAAAGATGAAAAAATTGCAAGACATATTATTGAATTGCATACGCCTCAAGGTACTGACAAACGCTCTGTAATTGACGTTGATATTCTAACAAAATATCTTTCATATGCAAAAAGATCTAGTCCTGATTTGACCAAAGAAGCAGAAGAAAAGATTTTGGAATATTATCTTCAAATGAGAAATGTAGAATCTGAAGAAATGATTACGGTCACTCCTAGGCAATTAGAGGGTATTATTCGACTTTCAACTGCTAGGGCAAGACTGCTCATGAAAGATAAAGTAGAAGAAGAGGATGCTGAACGAGCAATATTTTTGATTCAAAGCATGCTTCAGGATGCAGGTGTTGATGTTAATACTGGTAAAGTGGATCTCGGAGTATTACAAGGAAGACCGAGAAGTGAGGTATCAAAGATGCAGCTATTCATGGATGTTCTAAAATCAATGGAAGGCGACAATAAAATTGCAGTTGAAGAAAGAGCGTTTGTAAAAGAATTAGAAAAGACAGAAAAATTCACTGAAGAAGAAGCACGAAACTATATCCGAAGAATGCTTCGCGAAGCATCTATTTATGAATCAAAACCCGGTCATTATAACCGAGTATGAAAAT
>JBHIUL010000128.1:0-3735 GCA_042138315.1 Nitrosarchaeum sp. | reverse complement strand
TTCTAGGACATGCTACTTGAATAAACGCATCAATTCCTTTTAGATTTTTTAATCTTTCATTTGTAATGTCAGTTAGCGCAAATAACTGAACTGACTTTCCTTCTTTTTCTAACTCTTTCTTAAATTTTAAAGCAAATACTTTTGATAGCTGTCCTTCTTTTAATCCAATAATTATTCCAAATGATTGTGCATCAGCTGCTTTGTAAATTGCAAGAGTAGCTTTCTTTTTTAATTTTTGAGCAAATTCTGTGACTTCTCTTACCTCATTAAAATAAGGATCTAACACATAAGTTGGCATATTAGTTGAAAGTGCAATTCCTGCTGCATGAAAATTACTCTGTCCTAAAAAGACATATGCGTCAACTTGTTCTTTAAGTTCTGATGCTGGATAAAACTCGCAACCAAACACCTGGCCATCATTTAACTGTCCTTTGCCCTTACCAATTTTTACTTCAATTCCACCACTAGTTAAAATCTCATTTACTTTATCCATCTGATGCAAATGCTGACTGTCTGTAACTAGTGAAACTTTCTTTCCTTTGAGAATATCTACACATTTTTTTGCCACACTTTCAAATTCTACATCATCATATGCATTGATCAAAATTAGATTTTTCTCAAATGATTCCGTATTGATTGTATGTCCTATGTTAAATTGAATTTCTGCACCTAACACTTTTGCACCATTTGAGTTTAGATCACATGTTCCCCATGTGGTATCAGCTAACACATACGCTGGAATTCCAAATTTTTTTGTTATATTCATTGCAGTCTCTTGTACTTGAGGTAGAATCCCATCAGGACCATTCAGAGACACTGAAGCTGGTTTTTTAGACTCAATTTCTTTGAAGATTCTCTCTTCGTCTATTATTATCAATTCCACCTAAGAATATGGTGATATTAATTTAAATCAACTGTGAGTAGACAACAACTAAAAATGTCTGAAATTCTATATTTTGTTTATGGTTGATAACCATATTCTAAACATTGGTTTTGATGATACTGATTCCCCAAAAGGAATGTGTACAACATTCCTTGCATACAAAATTGTTGACATATTAAAAAAACAAGATATTGAATTTCTTGATTTTCCAAAGTTAATCCGATTTAATCCAAACATTCCTTGGAAAACACGTGGCAATGGTGCTGTTTCTTTAAGAATAAAGACAAAATATCCCTCAAAAATAAAAAATCAAATAAAAAACCTCGTTGAAAAATACTCTGATATAAAAAATGGTGCAAATCCTGGCTTAGTTTTCTATGAGAGTGAAGAGATTCCAAAACAATTTACTAAATTTAGTAAACTTGCATTGTGGCAATTAATAAATAGAAATCATGCTAAAAAATTTGCTACACAAAACAACATTGAATTTTTTTATCAAGGAAATGGTCAAGGCCTTGTAGGTGCAATCGGTGCAATAGGTTATGACTTTAAAGATCACACGTTAGAGTTATTGAGTTACAGAAAAACTTCTAAATTTGGAAAAAAAAGAAAACTCTCTACTGAAAGTGTAAAAATAATGCAGGACAAAACACTACCTTACACATTTAATAGTTTTGATAATAAAAAAGATAGAGTTTTAATCACACCTCATGGTCCTGATCCTGTTTTTTATGGTGTACGTGGAGAAAATATGGATGCATTACTTTACGCAACAAAAATTTTGAAACCAAGTGAAAAATTAGCAGGTTACATGATATTCAAATCTAATCAAGGTACAGGTGATCATTTAAAAAATGAACTTAATCCCACAAACATGAAACCATATGCTTCAGGGAAAATTACTGGAATTATATCTGATGAGCCAAAAATTGTAAAAGGTGGTCATGTTTTTTTTACTATTGTTTCAAATGGATATGAATTACGATGTGCTGTTTACAAACCAACTGAGATGTCTAATGTTGCATTAGGTTTGATTAAAGGAGATGAAGTTTGTGTTGGAGGTGGTATTAGGAAAGCATCCAAAAACCATCCTAGAATACTTAATCTTGAATTCATTAACGTTATCAAACTTAAAAAAAATTTCATAACATCAAATCCAACCTGTAAAAAATGCAATAAGAAAATGAAATCAAAAGGTAGGGGACAAGGCTATCAATGCATTAAATGTGGTAACAAATCAGTCAATAAAACCACTTTTGAAATACCTAGAAAGATCAAAAAACAATTGTACATCCCAAGCATAACTGCACATAGACATCTTAGTAGACCATTGCAAAGAATTGGACGAATTAACAAAGAATCAAAATTTGATGAATCTTCTTCATGGTTTTGTGTATATGAAAACTAAGTAGCGGGGAGTAGATTTGAACTACTGAACTGCGGGTTATGAGCCCGCCGGGATGACCTAGCCCTAAAGAGTCTGACTTCCCCACCCCGCTGATTCATGAATGAGCACGAGCCGTATATACGCTTTATCAAATTCTTGAAAGTAATTAATATGATTTGAATTGATTCCTTTTTTGTGGACAAAAAACTAAGAATCGCTGGAATTGTTGCAGCATTAGCGTTTTCAATATTTGTTTTGACATCATCTTCTAATCCAATACCACTTCCAGAACCACCTTCATCAAAAACTGAAACCATTTTTGTAGAAACATTGGCAAAAAATCTTGATGAACCACGTTCTATTGCTGTTTCAGATGATAGAATTTTTGTAACTGAAAAAGATGGACGAATTAGAGTAATTCAAAATAATGTCTTGTTAGATGATCCATTAGCTACATTACGTCCTGCAAATGTATTTGATGGAGGACTGTTGGGTATTGCACTTCATCCTGATTTTTCTAATAACCATCTAATCTATGTTTTTCTTACTTATAGTGAGGATGGGAAACTTTGGAATAAAATAATTCAAATCACAGAGTCAGACAATAAACTAAAAGATGCAAAAACAATTTTTGATAAAATTCCTGGTTCTGTATTTACTAATGGTGGATTTTTGAAATTTGGTCCTGATGAAAAATTGTATGTAGGAACTGGAACCATTTCTGACTCTTCACACTTACCACAAAGCCTTGACTCTCTATCTGGAAAAATTCTACGATTAAACGATGACGGTACAATACCTGGTGATAACCCTTTTCCAAATTCTGCTGTCTACACTTTAGGGCATAGAAATCCACAAGGAATGACTTGGGACAATACAGGCAAAATGTATTTAGCTGAACTTGGACCCGAAAAAAACGATGAAATTAATCTTATCATAGCAGGAAAAAATTATGGATGGCCTGAACAGCAATGTTCAGGTAACACAAAATTTGAAAATGCAATAATGTGTTACGATCCAAGTATTGAACCTAGTGGGATTCTTTTCTATTCTGGTAATAAAATAAAACTAGAATCTGATTTTGTAATGGCTTCACTTAGGGCTACAAATCTATACCAACTAGATTTTGTGGATGGTCTAAGCTCTCAGAAAACTATTCTAAGTGGAGCTGGACGTATACGTGATGTAGCCCAAAGTTCAGATGGAAGTATTTATGTAATTACATCAAATACAGATGGTAAAGGTTTTCCAGATAAAATGGATGATAGATTATTGAGGATATTAAAATGAGTGATTCATCAATTTCAAAATTCTTTGAAAAAACTAGAAAAGAAAGATTAGATATTATTGGTAACTTTGCAAATTTAACTGATGAAGAATTAGAAATTTTACAAAACGACAATGGTGGTCTCTCCTTTGAAAAATCTGATAAAATGATAGAAAATGCAATTGGTACTTTTTCATT
>JBHIUL010000127.1:0-3763 GCA_042138315.1 Nitrosarchaeum sp. | reverse complement strand
TGACGTCGCCCTTACACGGCGAAAATCCAGGGTTCAAATCCCTGTGGGCCCATTTGGACTTGAACCTTGAATGGTTCAGGCCCTTTAGATTATGCTTTTTGTTATATGCGTTGCAAGTGGAACTTTTCTTTTTCCAGAAAGGTTCAAGCATTTGCGGATTCGTACCTAAAATTAGAACTTTGGAATTTTTGAACGCAATGATATTGTTGCGATGATTGCTATTCCAAACATTGCCATGACTATTGGACCAAACTCTGGAGTTACATGTAATGTAGATAGTTCTTCTTGAGGTCCTGACCAGTTTGCTTTATCATCTGGTAATCCTATTCCTAAAATTTTGATTTTAATGTCAACTGGTTCATTTGATGTTAAAGATGATGTAACATGATTATCTTTACCCATTTCTGTGTGTGCTTCTATTTCTGACAGTACAGACTCTCCATTTTGTGTTACAGAAATATCATAGTTTGCATGTTTGATTAGTTTTTCATTTGCATCTGTAAATGTAAGATTTATTCTCATTGCTTTGTCTTTTGTTGGAGATGTCGTTATAACATGTACGTTGACTGTTCCATCAGAAGATAACTCGTCAAATTCTGCACCATCTTCTATTGCTTCAGGATGCATTGTCACCTCTAACGGTTTATTGTTAATCGTTGTAAAGATGTGAACTACTGGATGACCTACACCATTTGGAATAAAATTTCCAACATACGTGCCTGACTCGTCATGATCTTCTATCATAGTTAGGGTTGTTTTTTTACCATCTAGTGTTATTGTAACCTCAAGTGTTGAATCAAGACTAATTGCACCATATTCTGATTTATGATCTTCTACACTTGTAGTATTACTTGCCATTTCATCATGCTTTGAATCATCATGACTTGAACCATGAGTATCATTATTTGTAGTATGATTCATAGTTTCTACATTTGTTTTATTTTCGGATATTGGTGTTATTGTAACTGTTATTGCATTATCTGATCCAACTATCACTGGCTCTTTCTTCCAACCAACTTCAATTACATAATCTCCCACTACTTGGGATTTGTGTGCAAATGCATCGCTTGTTAGGCTTATAGCTAACACAAAAGATACAGCTAACAAAACTACTTTAAGATTCAATATGGTTCTCGACTAAAAAAAATTATTAACCATTATGGTACATTTTACGAATATACCAATTTTATTGTAAAATTACATGTGATTATACTGCCGAAAATAGATTTTATTTTTCTATATTATGATTTACAGTGAATTGAACGTATCTGCAAATGAATCCGCAGCTTTTTCGACAAATCCTGGATAATACATATCAATTAATCCATCTACAGTTTTTCTATCACTTACAAAATATAATTTTATTTTATTTTCTAGTCTTATCGAAATAATATTTTCCTCTACAAGCTGAGATAGATATGTTGATACTGTAGAAGGACTTTTTCCAATACTCTTTGGAATTGATGAAAATTCTATACCTTTGTTTCCCTCTGACATCAAATGTAAAATTATCTTTCTTTGTGTGTCTTTTCGTAATGCCGATGTAATCTTTTTCTCTAAATCCGATGCCTTTAATGGGAAAAATCTTGTTTGTCTTGAGCCTCTTTCTACTTGTGCCATCCCGTTTTTCTCAATTTTATTTACATAATGACTAAGAACACCATTTTTTAGCCCAGTTTGCTCCATCAAATCTCTAAATTGTATCCCTGGATTACTATTGATTGTCTCTAATACTTTTGAGATTCGATTAACTTTACTAATCATTTCTAAATGCTCCTAAAGCTAACATTCCTATTGTCACGAACATGAGAATATGACTTAGTTCTAATAAACTTAGGTCCCCCATACTAAAAGTAAAAGGCCAAACTGAATCTGTAAGACTAACTATTGTAGATGCAGTAAAATTTGCAAATGCAATCATTGTAAGTAAAAGTCTTTTTGTTCGTAATCTGTAAAATGCAATGACTGATAAAATTCCAACAAACACTGCAAGAATTAATCCACCCACGTGGAGTAAAATATGTAAAACATGATGGGTGTGAAAAATATGAGGAAAAATTATCGGCAGACTAACTGCCCCAATAATACTAAGTGTTACAATTGTAAAAAGATTGGATTTTTTCTCTAATACTGATTCTAGCAATGACACAAAACAAGTTTTCATCATGCTAGATTTAACAAAACTGGTTCAATTATCGAATAGAATTAAAAAAAATCACCGAACATATGAATAAGCAATTCGAAAGCACACATTTTCTTATGTTCGGCAGTCTATAATCATACACTGCTTAGAAAAGAACTTTGGTTCATTAGCCAAATGTACCATATTTATCATTTGATTAGTAAAACATCTAATAATTTAATTTACATGATAAAAAAAGAAAAAGTTATCGGGCTGGAATTGCCCAATTATGTGCAATTAATACAGATGACTGATATGCATCCACGCATACTGGGCTCATATCAGATATTCGTAGTAGACGTTGTTGATCTGATTTACATTGAATTTCGTGATTGATCTGGTCAATAATTGATGAAGATTTTTTTGGTTTTTCAGAATCACCTATTACTGATTTGACACGATTTGAAGTTTCTATAAAAATATCTGATTTGTTGTATGAAATCATTTCAAGTGCTTCATAGAAATGATTTGAAACAACATTCTTTCTATCATCCCAGATTTTTGTGACTATGGTGCTTGTATCAAACTTTTGTATTGGAATGAATTTGAATTTGAATGTTATAGTGGGGGTTGTATCAATTACATGAACGTTGACATTTTTTACTAGATTTTGTTTGTCATGAACAGTTACAGTAGTTTTACCATCAAATGATTTATTCCATTCAATGCTTACGGGGTTGTTTGCTACTTGTACACCTGAAATAGACTTGATCTCTTCTCCTATGTTTAATTCAACATGTTCAAGTGCCTCTAATCCTAAATCAGTATGAACTGTTAGAGTGATCTCTATTGGTTCATCCAAGTTAATCTTTTGAGGACTAAGAGTTTGTTTAAAAAAATCAACATCGTTTGCTTGATTATTTATGACGATACCTCCTGAAATTACTCTACGTCCATTTTCATCAACTCCTAATGTTGGTGGAGAGCAATCTGTACAACCACTACCTTTACCTGCATTGTGATTATGTCCTGCATGACCATAGATTGTATATGGTGTGAACAACAATATGGCACACGTAACTGCTAATGATATATGGATTGGTTTTGTGATCATTAGATAAAAAATACTTAAAACCATTAAAAATAATCTGGTACATTCGATAGTTGAACTGGTACAACTATTAGCCAAATGTATTACATTTATCATTTGATTAGTAAAATATCTGATAACTTTATGATCAATTAATAAAGAAAAATATTTTTTAAATATTTGACTTCTATGAAAAATATAAAACCCACTCATAGGCTCAAATTTGAAATGAATTTTACATATTTTGGATTAGTCATGATGGTTTTTGCATTATTTTTTGTATCTTCACATGATGCATTTGGACATGGTCTAGGAGGAGAGACAATTCCTGTAATCATAGGAGACAGAGACACAACATTATCTATAGGAATACAACCAACAACTTTTGATCCAAAAAACAATGAAAGTTATTTTACCATTAAACTTACAGATCAAAAAACAGATGCAGTAATAGAACATGTTACATTTAATGTGGAGCTAATAAAAAATGAAAAACAAATCTTTAAAGAAACATTTCATGATGATTTAGGAAATCTCAACATTCGTGTAAT
>JBHIUL010000126.1:0-3775 GCA_042138315.1 Nitrosarchaeum sp. | reverse complement strand
AGTGCACCATGGCTTTCAAAAAATGCAATTGAAGAAACAATGATCTTTTCAAAAGAACTCAAAGAAGGTTTAGAGTCAGGACAAGAAAAGAAAAGCAAAGGAATGTTGCTAACTGCAACACTAACTGAAATTAATGGTGGAACAAGTCACAACGTTACACCAAAAGAATGTGTTTCAACATTTGATATCAGAATTCCTGTAGACATGAATTGTAAAATCACAGAACAGAAAATCTCAATACTAGTAAATGAAATAGCTCAGAGACGAAAAGTTGAAGCATATTATTCAATTATAGATGAAACAGAACCATTTGAAGCACCACATGATTCTGCCCTAGTCAGAGCATTCACGTTAGGAGTCATGGATGTAGAGCATACAAGACCAACATTAATTCGAAAAACTGGAACTGGTGACATGAATGTCATTGGAAACCAGTGGAAAATCCCAGTTGTTACATATGGGCCAGGAGACCCACACGAAGCTCACACCATAGATGAAAGAGTGTCAATTGATGAGTATCTAAGAGGAATTGAGATTTTAAAGAGAATGATACATCATTTAAAAAGACTACACGATAAAAACATGAAGTAATGCTTTGGTTCATAGGCTTAGGAATTTCAGGTTCAAAATCAATTCCTGTTGAAGCTCTAGAAGTTTTATCAAAAGCAGACATCATATACTTTGAGCAATTTACCAGCCCAATTGGAAAAGCAGACATGCTAAAGATCAAAAAGATGACCAAGGGGGAGATCAAACAAGGAAAAAGATGGCTAGTCGAAGATGGAAGTGAGATCTTAAAGTATGCAAAAACAAAAAAAGTTGTACTGTTATCTTATGGAGATCCATACATAGCCACTACACATATTGAATTAAGAACCAGGGCAATACAAGAGAAAATAAAGACTCATTCAATTCATGCATCATCTTCACTGACATCAATGATAGGTGAATGCGGACTCCACTTTTACAAAGTGGGAAGAATTGCAACAATAATGAGTGAGATGAAATCATTAACAACTCCATATTATGTAATTTACAAAAATATCATAGAAGGAAATCACACCATACTACTATTAGAGTACAATCAAGACAAGAACTTTTTCATGGATCCAAAAGAAGCACTAGATGGATTACTGGAAACAGAAAAGGGTCAAAAAAGAAATGTAATTGATCTAACAACGCATGCAATAGTTGCATCAAGAATAGGATTCAAAGATCAATCAATCATATCAGGAAAAATATCTAGTCTAAAGAAAATAGATTTTGGCAAACCTCCACATACAATAATCATTACAGGGAGACTTCACTTTACAGAATCAGATGCATTAAAAATACTTGGAAAATGTTTAGATGAACCGCAAGATAATTCAGAAAAAACAAAAAAGATTTCAGTCCAAATGATGAAAAAATATGTTCCAATGGTAAGAGAGGCATTAGAAGAGATCATACCATACTACAAAGATCAAAAAGAATTCAAAGTAATTCTTGAAAACGCAGAATTGTACATTCAAGATGCAGAGAAATTTCTCGAAGACGGTCAAGATGAAGTTGCAATTTTGAGTATAGGTTATGCAGATGGTTTAGTAGATGCCCTTAGATTGGCAAAGGGTCTAGAGCCAAAAATGTGATATTATATCGATGAATTAAAGAGAGAGGAGTTTTAAAAAATAATATTGGAATTAATCGATAAATCAATTTTAACTGAAATGTATCTAGCTGAAATAACCGGCAAATCACCTACAATTAGGCTCAAAACAAAGGGATTCACAGAAGATACCATAAAATCAAAAATCGAGGAACTAGTCAAAAACAAGCTAGTAAAAGAAGACAAAAGTACACTTACTGAGCTTGGCAGATCCTCACTTCGTGTTGTATTAGCAGGGGGGGTTTTTGACATAATTCACCCAGGACACATTTACACACTTACTGCAGCTAAAGCACTAGGTGATGTTTTGGTAGTAGTAGTAGCTACTGACAATACTGCAATAAAAATGAAAAAAAGACAACCACTGCACAGCAAAGAGCAGAGACAAGAGCTAGTAAATTCATTGACAATGGTAGATCTTTGTCTCATAGGACAAGAAGATGATATTTTCAAAACAGTCAATCTTGTAAAACCGCAAATAATTGCACTAGGGTATGATCAAGTACATCAAGAAAAATTCATTGTAGACGGATGTAAAAAAATTAATCTTGATGCAAAAGTAGCAAGACTGCAATCTCCAATGCCAGAAAGTTCAAGCTCAAAAATAGCTAAAGAATACGGCGAATCTATTCACGGTATTTAATTATGATTTAATTTGAACAGTTATAGTAACTTGAGAATCATTTTTTAGATTTGCAGATTCCCTGATAGAATTTTTAGAGATCAATTCAACAATAGAATCATCATGGTGAGTTCTTTCAAGAATTATCAATTCACAGTCAATTGATTGGTTGACTTTTGCATGAAAACACTTTACCCATCCATATGTTCTCTTTCCATCTGAAAAACCATCTATTGTAATTCCATCTAGACTTTCAAATTGTTTGATTGTTTCACGATGAATTTTTTTATCCAGTTTGATGTTCAGTGTGCCAGGAAATGGAATGTATCCAATTTTAGATTTGAATTGTTTTTCATATCCTTTCAGAGACATGTAATAGGCACCTTCACCCATTCCAGAAATCAGAGTTCCTTTTAGTTCAACATGAGATGGTGATGAATCAAGACTTTTCTGAAGTATTGTAGATAATTTTACCATTTCAGAAAAACCCTTTGGTGTGATCTTTACAGAGATGTTTCTTCCACTGATTATTCGCTCTATGAACTGATTATTTTCTAATTCAAGTAGATGTTTAGATGCTGCTTGCTGTGATTTGTTGATGCTCTTACCCAGTGAATCAGTAGTGATTGTAACAAAATTATGTTTTGCACCTTTAGAAAGTAGATAAGTGAGTGTTAAGATGTGCTGAATTTTCAGTTCAGTCATCAAGTAACCCTATGCTACGCCTAGGTCACCGAATGTTTTTAGATTTAGTCCTTCAGAGTTTGTAAGCTTTGCAACTCTATGTCCAATGACATATTCAATTCCAGCATTTTTTGCACCTTCCAAAAGCCTCTGAGTAATAATACCATCTAGCATGAGATATTTGATTCCAGATTGTGATGAAAGTTTGCTAACTACTTCGCTGATTGGAACTTTGAAAACTTCATTTTCTTTTTCATCTAATGCTACAGCTTCTAGTGTTTCATTCAAGTTTGGAAAAATTTTAGATGCAATTTCAGCTACTGCTTTATCATCAGAACTTTTGAGAACTGGTGCAGGTTTTCCATTTTTAATTTCATCAGCTATTGGTCTTAAGATTTCATCTAGTCTTTGTGGAGATAACTCTTCAACTTCTACTCCTGTATCTGCTCTTAATTCATAATCAATGTTTACAACAGATTTGAGTTCTTTTAGAATAAATCCACCTGCTCTGTCACCGTCAATAAATGCAACAACAGTATTTTTTGAAGCGCATAATTCTTTGATAGATTCATCAATCTTTGCACCTTCAATTGCAATTGCATTATCATAACCAGCTCTTAGAAGATTAATTACATCTGCTCTGCCTTCAACTAGAATTATCCAAGGAGCATCAAATACACCGGAGCTACATGTTAATTTGGAAGGACCATATGTAGATAATCTCTTAGAGTCACCTTCATGTACATCTTTTAACATGCTTTCTCCTTCGCTTACTGTTTTAGTAGCCCAACGTTGTTTGATCTCTTTTGCACGTCTTACAATGT
>JBHIUL010000125.1:0-3817 GCA_042138315.1 Nitrosarchaeum sp. | reverse complement strand
GTACCTGCAATACTATCAACCATATTAGGAGAATCAGTAACTGCTACAGGAATTTACCTAACAACAGTTCTTTTGTTGGTGATTGGATTTTTCTTAAATTCATATGGAGAAAAAGCAAATCTCAATCTTCATCAAGCATCAATTTTAGTAGTTACAAGTCTTTTCATGCTATCCATACTTGGAACAATTCCATATCTGTATGTTATACCATATGAAGGATCAAGTATAGACGTATTTGCAAACGCATTTTTTTCTAGTGCCGCTGGATTTACAACTGGTGGCATATCGCTTTTTGACGAACCAGAAAATCTTCCGCAGAGTTTTACATTCTATAGAAGTTTTACGCAGCTAGTTGGAGGTATGAGTTTCATTTATCTCATAATAACTGCATTTTATCCAGAATCAAAATTACAATCCATGAGAGGATTTATCTCAGGTAGAACACTGCATATGAGAGAACTATTTGCAACCATAACAATAATTTTCATCTTATACATTTCCATCATAGCTGTTTTGCTGTATTTGTTTGGTGAAAGAAATATCATAGATAATGTATCATTAGCAATGAGCACAGTTGCAACTGGAGGTTTTGTACCAACCTCAACTATAATGGATAATCTTATTTGGCAAGAAAAATTGGTTTTAATTGGAGGCATGATACTAGGTGCCCTACCATTTACATTCCATTATTCTTTTTTTAAAAAGAGATTTTTACCACCTAAACTTGGAAAGGAGATTCTAATTTATTTTGCAATTCTAAGTGCTGCAATAATATTATTTATTGGATTAAGTGGATTGGATCCTCTAACAAGTGTATTTTATTCAGTATCTGCAAGCACTACTGCAGGACTTCAATCAGATAACATATCTAATTTCAATGAGTCAGCTCATGTCATATTAATTATTTTGATGTTCATAGGAGGATGTGGATTTTCAACTGCAGGTGGAATCAAGGTTTTCAGATTAATGCATCTTAAAGATATAAAAAAATTAATTAACAAAAAATTAAGATCTGAATTAACCCCACAATTCAAAAAAGAATTAATCTCAATTACAATCATCGTGATCCTATTTCCATTAATTGCAACCATTTCAGCAGTTCATTTAACATTTGCAGAAGAGGTCAGTTTTCAAGATGCATTCCTAGAAGCAACTGGAATAATCACCACAGGTGGGCTGTCAGCAGGTGTGATTGATTTGGAGACAGACCCAACAACTAAAATAATTTTTTCTTTTCTTATGATTTTTGGAAGATTAGAAATCATTGCAATAATCTATGTTTTTGTACCTAGACTGATTTAGGAATAAAAATATCCAAGCATAGATAGTCAAGAATGTAAAACATACCTAATATATGATGAAATTCAACTTTTAATGAAAGCAATGCTAATTGATAAGAAAATATTTGCAGGTGGAATAATCATACTAATTGTCGGAATTATAATTATGATTAATCTCAATGCATCAATTCCTGCAGGTCATTCTGGAATGACTGAGGAAGAAGTCATAGATTTGATGGTAAAGCAACAAGAAAATCAAGACATGAGAGCATTTGCAGGAATTCTTATAGGAGTAGGATTTCTGTTGATTTTAATCAGTTTTGGTGCTAGAAGGAGAAGAAGAGACAGCCCAAAAAAAGAAGAGAAAAAACCAACCACGTAAATTTCAAACATTTTAATTCTAAAACCACAAGTAGACAACATTGATTCATGCAGAGATTAGTGTTTATCCCATTGGCACAGGGGTTACAAGTGTAAGTTTCTATATTGCTAAAGGTATAGAAGCAATACAAAACATCAAAGAAATAAAATACGAAATTAATTCAATGGGCACAATTTTAGAATCAGATAACATAGACAAAATTTATGATGCTGCTAAAACAATTATGGAGGTAGTACACAATCTAGGTGTTAATAGAGTAGAAGTAATTTTAAAAATAGATTCAAGAAAAGATAAACAAGTAAAAATGGAAGACAAAATTAATTCTATAAAAAAACATCTAAGTAAAAATTAGAATTTTCGTATAACATTAAAAAATGTGTCACGTTGTGCAGGAGATCTACCGACCTCTTTTACCATAGTGGCTAATTCTTCTACAGATGAGGTGGTGGGTTTTCCAGCTGCACGATAAATTTCTTCAGAGAACGCAGTTCCAACTAGATCATTTCCACCATTAGATAATGCAACTTGAGCAAGTTTTTTACCATATGCAACCCAATAAACAGAAATATTATTCAAAACATTTGCAAGCATTAATCTTGACAATGCGATAATTCTCAAATCATATACAGAAGAGCATTCGTTATTGACCAGATGTTTTTGTTCAAGTTCAGTGTTATCAAGACTGAACTTTAGTGGAATTAAAGTAATAAAACCATGAGTCTTTTTTTGCAATTCACGAATTTTTATCAAATGATCAATAATATGAGAGGGTTTTTCAATATGACCATACAACATTGTGACATTACTTTTAATTCCCAGATTATGAGCTTGCTCGATTGTATCCAACCATTCTTGTCCGGTACACTTACCTCTAACAATTTCACCCCTTACTTCAGGATGAAATAATTCAGCTCCGCCACCAGGCATTGAATTAAGGCCAGCATCTTTAAGACGAGAAAGAATTTCTTTGGTAGAATTTTTTGTCAGTTTAGATAAAAAGAAAATTTCTGCTGCAGTAAGTGCTTTAATTTTTAATTGCGGATGACTTTTCTTTATCACCCTCATCATATCTTCGTAATATTCAAGAGGCAATGTTGGATGAAATCCTCCTACAATGTGAACTTCGGTTGCACCCATACTTGCTGCAATAGCAACACGTTGTTCAATTTGTTCAGGAGTAAGAGTATAAGCATCTTCAGCGCCATCTTTTCTATAAAATGCACACATCTGACAGCTTGCAGCACAGACATTTGTATAATTCATATAATATGATGCAGCAAAAGTTACAGTATCACCAACTAATTTTTTTCTAGCAATATCTGCAACTGCACTTAAAACATGTAAATTATCATAATTCATCAATTCTAGGCCATCATCATAAGATAATTCCTCTCCAGAAATTGCTCGATCTAAGGCTTTAGATTCACCAACTAATTGTTCTAACACATAGCAAGTCAATCGTTAAAGGATATAATTCTTAACTATCAGTCTCAAGAATTAAGTAGGTAAAGAAATTAGAAATACCATGGTGTTGCCACTTGTTGATGAAGATAATCCTAAGTGTTATTTGTGTCACGCAGGATTTGAAAATATTGAAAAACTAAGGGAGCATCAAAATATTGAACATAAAGAATTTTTTGAATCTCATGAAAAAAACAACAAACGTGAGCCTGCACCAGGCGATGTTACAGTGTTTTAGATTTTTGTTTTTTGATGGATTTTAATAATTCACTAACCATAGCTTTGCTAATACTAGCAAGATCATAATCATGATCAATAGATAAGGCTTTTTTAAAATGTTTTAGTGCATCTGTAAGATGTCCCAACTCACCTAAGGACAATCCCTTGTAAGCTAATGCCATTGTATTTCGTTTATCAATTTTGAGAACTAAATCGTAGCAAGTTATGGCATCATCATATTGTCCAATAGTGTGTAATGATGCACCTTTGTTTAATAGTGCATCAATATTTTTTGAATCAATACAAAGTGCTTTATCATAATATTTGATAGATTGTTTTACCCTACCCAAATTTTGCAATGTTACACCTTTATCGATCAGAGCATGAATGTTTGTAGGCTCTTGCTTTAATGCTAAATCATATAGTTTCAAGGCATCTAAAAAATTACCATCTTCACAAAGATCATAAGCTTGTA
>JBHIUL010000124.1:1288-3872 GCA_042138315.1 Nitrosarchaeum sp. | reverse complement strand
CATGGCTTTCTCTTCCATCATGGCTTTCTCTTCCATCATGGCTTTCTCTTCCATCATGGCTTTCTCTTCCATCGTTGTTTTTAATGCAGTACTTGGCAATGCTTCATCGATTGTAGTATTTGTAAAATACGGTGATATCGCATACACTCCACCAATTGCAATTATTACAACGATTGGAATAATCACCAAAGGTTTTTTCATGAAATTGAATTCCTTTAACGATATAAAGAAGATTTTCCACTTCTCACCCCAATCTTTTTGGTAAATCTGAAATTTTATGTTGAAAAGATTGGGGTCTAATTGGGAAATTAGTTTTATTACTTGATTCAAATACATTACTCATGGCAGAAATTACAATACTTGTAGCCATAATTGCAGGCTTAGGATCATTTGTTGCACCATGTATACTCCCAATGATTCCTGCCTTTCTTGCATACATATCAGGTACTACAGTTACAGAACTTGGATCTAAAAATGGCACTGCTATATCAATCAACAGAACCGGAATAATTCTAAATACTGTTTTTTTTGTACTAGGATTTTCAATCGTATTTTCTGCTTTAGGTGTTTTGATTAACAGTGTCCTATCTAGTGTTTCTGGAGATATAATCCAAAATCTGAATTATGTTGGTGGCATCATCATTATCTCATTTGGAATGTTCTTGTTGTTATCAACAAAGATTAGAGCACTAAATGTGGAAAAGAAATTTTTTCCCAAACGAAGCAAATCAAGTTATCCATTATCATTTGTATTTGGTCTAGCTTTTGCTGCAGGCTGGACTCCTTGTGTTGGTCCTATACTTGGAACAATTTTGACTTTGGCTGCCACTACTCCATCAGTTTCATTTCATTTGTTATTGGCATATTCTCTGGGATTAGGAATTCCATTTATTCTAATGGGAGTGTTTTTTTCAAGAGCTACAAGAATAATTAGAGCAATGAGTAAACATCTAAAATATTATAATTTAGTGTTGGGAGGATTCATCATAGTTTTAGGTATTCTTGTATTTACAAATCAACTTGCATACATTGCAAACTTTCCACTTTTAGATAAATTGGTGTTACTTGGGTGATTAAATGAAATCAGAAATCAAAACTCCAATAATTTTAGGAATCATAATTGTAATTGCAGTAATAGGACTTAGTTTGTTTCTATCATCACTTGATTCTAAAGTTTTAGAATCTGATGATATTCAAACAACTGTACAAAACGAAAATAAAATAAATAAATCAGGATTCAAGAAAGCTCCCAAACTAGTTGGAATCTCTAATTACATAAATACACTACCTGATGAATTACAAGAAAAAATTGACAAAAATGTTGTATTGTATGATATCTGGACTTATAGCTGCATCAACTGTATACGTACTCTACCATACATTACGTCTTGGAACGAAAAATATGCTGATGATGGTTTGTTAATAATTGGTATTCATTCCCCTGAATTTGAATTTGAAAAAGATGTTACTAATGTAAAAAACGCTGTGGAAAAATATGGTATAACATATCCTGTAGTTTTAGATAATGATAAGCAAACATGGAAAGCATTTGAAAATAACTATTGGCCTAGAAAATACATTGCAGATCATGAGGGATACATTAGATATGATCACATCGGAGAGGGAGGATATCAAGAAACTGAAAAAG
Source organism: Nitrosarchaeum sp. (assembly GCA_042138315.1). Taxonomy (GTDB): domain Archaea; phylum Thermoproteota; class Nitrososphaeria; order Nitrososphaerales; family Nitrosopumilaceae; genus Nitrosarchaeum. The sequence goes on along the minus strand of JBHIUL010000124.1, from coordinate 2,224 downwards.
TGATCCAAAAATTATTAAAAGAAAGATCTGATTCTATGGGGATGGAAACTACTCTTTCTGGAGACTTAGTTTCAATAAAAGAATTTGAACATTCATGGCTTAGAACACCTGAATTGTATTTTGGTTATGAGTTTGTATATGGAAGAAATCAACTTGGAAGTCCTGAGGGTTTTAAACCAAATCAAGATGTTACCTACACAATTCCAAAATCTAAACAACTACATAATTTCTATCTTGATGGAACATGGAAAAATTTGAAAGGTAGCATGAAATTAGTTTCTAATTCTGGTACTATTGTTCTCCCATATAGTGGAAAAGAAGTAAATATTGTTACTGCTGGTGAGGCTAATCTAAAAATCAAAATTGATGGGAAAATTATTGATTCTTCGATTTCTGGAAAAGATGTGAATGATAATGGTGAAGTACATGTAACTTTACCGGGACTCTATAATGTTGTTCAAACAACTACCTCTGAAAATCATACACTAGAAATATTTGTAGAAAATCCTGGATTTGAGATTTTTACATTTACTTTTGGATAATTCTTGAATTAATTTTGTAGAAATTCATCTATGTTAATTTTTTATAAATAAAAAAGAAGAGTTTATGGATTAACCATTGATAATTTTTCTTGAACTCTATCATAGTATCCATTTAGCTCCATGGCAGGAATGTAAAATGTAGCTGAAATTACATCACCTGGGTTAGCATCGCAATTAGAAACAACCACTGGATGTTCTAATATTGACTCTGCTACACAACCATGTTCAGTTACAGCAATGACAGTTACATTTTCAGTTACTAGTGTTGGAACTAAATTCCACGGAGTTACCGTGAAAACCAGTATGACTGAAGTTGCAACAGCCAAAATCAGTACAAACTTGAGTACTGGAGCTTTCTTTTCTGTTAGATTTGTTTTTTGCATTTTTCTTCACT
>JBHIUL010000124.1:0-1188 GCA_042138315.1 Nitrosarchaeum sp. | reverse complement strand
ACTATGGTTTTTGAAGGTTGTTTTCAAAATTTTTATGCCCATGTACATATTACAACCAAAGAAAAAAGATATCTTGAAATTTTTAACAGACTTATGCAATGGAGATCAATATATTTTTCAGATAGTTTGTTATCTTAACTGTTTTTCAATGTTGTATAAATAAATTTAATTGTAATCTACTTTTTTACAGTATTTTTGAATTTATTTTATGTTAATACTTTTTGTGAGAATTTTTTTCTGTTTCTTTCAATTATTAAATAATATTGTATGATTTCACAAATTTTTTGCTCTATCGTAAAGCCTGCTTTATTTGCTATATTTTGAAAGTCAAGATAATCTCTTGTACTAAATTTAATTATAATTTCTCGCATGGATTATTATGATTTAGAAAAATAAAATCAGATCATTGTGAGTTTTGTTGATCTTGTGTTAGCTAAAAATTGACTGAAATATTATGACTTTTAGTCAAATTATGTGATTTTTTGTAACGCTGTTAATGATATCTGATTTTTATGATTCTAAAACCCTGATTACCTTACTTGGAATATCGTTTAGCCTACTAACTGCTAAAGTGTTTTCGTACCCTAAATGCCTCAAATTATTTGCAATTATGGTGGCTCTCACCGTATTTGAGCCTAAACCTAATGCTACCATTTTGATTCCAAGACCCCTTAATGATTTAGTCATTATCCTAACTGCATCTGGATCTGATGGTTCCCCATCAGTTAATGTTAAAAAAATATCTGGTCTTTTTGATTGTAATATTGGGAACATTTTATCATATACTTCTGCTAATGGTGTGGAACCATTTGCAACAACCTGTGCTAATCTTTTGGCTGAAATCTTATTCCATTTCATATTATCTGGTTTAATCAACCAACATACAACGGATCTATTATGTGTGTTAAATGCATAAACTGCAAATTTTACTTTTAGGTATGATAATACTTCACATAGTGCAAGTGTAGCTTTTTTGTATTCTAAAGCATCTGATGCAATGCTTGATGAATGATCTAATAAAATAACTATCTTTGTTTTGATTGATTTTTTAATATCTGTAAAAAATGGGTCATTTCCTTCAATGTAGTTTTCTTCATCAAATTCATCTCCAGTCTTAAGATGTTGTTCTTTCCATCCTGATTTTAATTCTCTAAATTTTATTTTTATATTATTTATTAAACTCATATC
>JBHIUL010000123.1:0-3874 GCA_042138315.1 Nitrosarchaeum sp. | reverse complement strand
GACCATTTTTTCATCTTCTTTTGATTTTGCTAATGCATCAGCATATTTTTTATCATAATTCTTTTTTAGTTCTGCCTGTTTTAAGGCAAGATCATTATCAAATTCTTGAAGTTTTTTATTAATTCCGATAATTATAACTGATACGTCCTTATCCTGAATCTTATCCAAAATATAAGATTGTGGATCATGTTTCTCTGCAATGCCTTGTTCTATCCATGAATTTGCAGTGTCTTGTATAATACAAGAATACTTGCCTGACTCTAAAGCAAATATTACTGTAAATCCATCATCACATTTTGTAAGAGGAGTTACGGTGTTAGATTTTGATTGAGTTACAGAGGGTCCAGGAATCTCACCCATTCCATGACGTATCCACATCTCTGCAGTAGACATTGAAACACAAACATAATCATTTGCATGAAAACGGTATACAACAACTGAGCCTTTTTTACATTCAGTATCAGGGGTTGTTTTTCCCAAGTCTGTCCAAGATATCACATCTTGAGGATTTGCTTGTAAATATGCAGGGTTTGTTCGATAATCCTCATAATATTTTCGTAGTTGCTCACCAGTAATAGGGGTTTCAATAAATTGGCCTTCTTTGTTAAACATAATTTGTTGATTATAATACGCCAAATTATGATTAACGTTAAACATACTATTCACTTCGATTAATTCAATTCGTTTTGTTTCTGCTGCACTAAGATAAGCTTGACGTGCTTCACTTAATGAGCCACCATTTGCAATAACTTTCTTGAGTGCTTCTCGTCCTGCATCTACTTTCATTTGATGAAATTCAAACTGATCCCAAAAAACACTCTGTACTTGAGAATTTGGTACTTTGGCAACAAATCGTGAAAAAGAGTTTTTGGGGGAATAATATTCCCAGAGGGATTCCCAATCCTTAAGATCCTGATTTAATTGAGCAAGTGCTTGTGCTCTTTTTGCATCAAGTTCTTTTTTTGATTCAAGTGCAGCATAGTTTTTCTCTTCAAGTTCTTTGATCCATTTTTTGGTCTGTTCAATTTTTTTTAAAATATCTTGAGCCACAGGATTATTTGCAAGATCTCCAGACAGTGTAACTTGCTCACTTGAATCCAAAGACTGGGCAAAAGAATAATTTGTTGAGACAAACATCAAAATAAATCCAAGAAAACAGGCATAAATTATCCTACTCATAAAAAATCGGTTTATTGATTCTATTTAAGATGTACTAAGAAATTATATTCAAAACAAGTAGGCAAAAAACAGTATAAATAAAAGATGTGAGAGGATCAAACAAATTATGGCAGTCAAGATAAAATGTTCACATATTTTAGTGCAGAAACAAAGCGAGGCCATGGCAATTCACGAACGTCTTAAAAATGGAGAAAAATTTGGAAAATTAGCAAAAGAATTATCAATTGATACAGGCAGTGCAAAAAGAGATGGCAATTTAGGATATTTTACAAAAGGAATGATGGTAAAACCATTTGAAGAGGCTGCATTCAAATTACAAATAGGCGAAATGTCAGAACCAATCAAATCAGAGTTCGGATACCATATAATCAAACGATTTGGATAAACGAAATTAATTCATAATGTAATGCTTGATTTGCATAATGAAAACCAGAATGTTTTTTTCGTAATCACATCTAATCAACACATGGTAATATTAACAGATAAAATAATGAATGAGATACTAAACAATTTAGATAGTTCAGTTACAGAATTAGCTAATGGAGCATTAGAAAGTCTAGAATTTCAAGGCAAATATGACGAAGTAAAGAATTTTTTATCAAGTCAATATGACATAAGATTACAAAAATTTTTAGGTGCAAAGAACACAGATATTCATCATTTAGAGTCTGGAATGAAAAATAAAATAATACAAAGAAAACAAAAAACATTTGAAAATATTTCTAAATTATTTCAGAATTAAAGAAACACATCGAGCCCAGTTTTTTTTGACTCAACATCATGATTTTTTTGTAACACCTTAGTCATTTTCTCACCCATTGATTTTGCAGCAGTCATTTTTCGTTTGCCAATCCAATAATATGTCTCGTCAATAGTATTTTTTGCAATAAGCACTACTAATTTACCAGTGTCTTTTCTTCCTGTCCTACCCCTTCTTTGCACATAACGAATTGAGCTTGGAACATTATCATAAAAAATAACTTGATTTACTTCAGAAATATCCAACCCCTCTTCACCAACACGGGTAGCAACTAATACTCGAAAAAGACCATCTCGGAAATTTCGTACAGTTTCAATCTGTTTTTTTTGTTTTAATCCAGTTTCACCAGATTTTCCAATTAATATCCCAGCAGAAATACCCATTTCAACTAATTTATTATAAATTACATCAACAGAATCCCGATAACTTGTAAATAACAAAGTTTTTCCTGGAACTGATTCTATAATCTCTCGGAGTTTAGGTATTTTAGAGTGTTCTATTCCTTTTGATTGTGCATCTTTTGCAAGATGTATAGCCCTTGTAAAATTTGGATCAATTTCAAATAACTCTTTAACACCTGCGCCTTTTTTTATTTGTGCACGTTCGCAGAATTTTAGAAAAGAGGTTATCCCATGAGCTTCCAAAATATTTAGCGCGTAATGAATTCGAATTGCAGTAAACAAAGGTTTTGCAGAACGTCTATTTTGAGTCAATACGAATTGCCTAATTCGTAGTAATGCAGATAGTGATTGTTGTTCGGCTAATTTTATACCATTTTTTCTTAAAATATCATATCGTTCATCTAAAGATAATTTCAATAATGTTTGAATTGCTTTCATTTCAGGTGGAAGTTCTACACTAACCCATTCAGTGTTAGTTTCTTGAGTGTATGGTTTTACATCAGGACTATCTTCTGTTCTTTCAGCTACGCTTGAAATTCGTAATTTAGTGATGAGTTCAGTTGCTTTGTCTTTTTCACTTGGAAGTGTTGCAGTCATGCCAAGTATTCGTAAATTAGAATTTACAAGTCTCTCTGCAATTCCAGAGTATGCATAGTCACCTACGGTTCGATGAACTTCATCATAGATCACCAAGCTAAATTGATCAGGAGAAACAATTTCTCTATCTAAATCATTTTTTGCAATTTCAGGTGTTGCACATATCACACTGTTATTCCATAATTTTGTCCTTTTTTGAATCGGATCTTCGCCAGTAATTAGAGAGATATCATCAATCGTAAGATTTTGTTTTAAGAATTCATAATGTTGATGGATCAAAACTCTTGTAGGTGCCAAAAACAAAACACCGCCACTGCCTTTTGCCAGATGGTCGGCAATGACTTGCAATGCAATTGTAGTTTTCCCTAAACCTGTAGGCAATACCACAATGCAGTTTTCCTTCATGGCTTGATTTGCAAGATTTACTTGATAGTCTCTTTTTTCAATTGAATTTTTTTGAATGTATTTTTTATCAATGTATTCCAAATGTCTCTGAACAAAAGTTGGATTTTATTGATTTTATGCTTTCGTATAGTAAATTATTAGCTATTGCGTACTTTTCTGTGCCATAATAACAAAAAGATGTGCCTAAATGTATGAACATATGACGAAAAACAAATCTAACAGATACAGATTTAGCTAAAGAGATGTGCGTGAATAATAAAATACATTTTCGTGACATTTAAGACATATTCAACTTTATTAACATCATACAATAAAATGAACAAAGATGGAAGATTCCAGTAAAATAACTAGTGCATTGATTAGTGTAACAATAAGTCAAGCATTGTATGAAATAAGTGAGGCATTACATGAGGATGTAGGCAATAAACTATACAAAAAATACAAATGTTATTTTCATGACTGTCTAGAACATCCAGATTATCTCGTAGACATATTACAACAAATATTTGGCGATGGATACATATCAATAATT
>JBHIUL010000122.1:0-3933 GCA_042138315.1 Nitrosarchaeum sp. | reverse complement strand
TATCCGGTTTAAATGATGAAGTGGAAAAAAGATACAAAAGATATATCGATTATGGATAAATAAAAAAAAGTTCTAAGGCAGGTTTAATGGGATAGATGTACTTCCAAATGGTTCAGACACTCTAAAGTAATATTCTTTAGATGGATCATACTCAAATGTAGTTCCACCATATCCAATATTTGGTCCAAACAGCATATTAAAAATTTCAGATTGACCTGGTTTGACTACAATTTGACCATTTGTGAAATCCATTCCAGAGTATTTGAAAGCATTTTGACCATTCCAAACATCATAATTACAAACTGCAGGGCCAGTACACATCATTGCAATATTATCAGATGAACCAGTGTTTACAGCTAAAATTCTTACAGATAAAACAGCTTGTCCACTTGAAGTTATTTCAAATGAATTACCTTCGCTGCCAAGACCCATCCAATAGTAAACTATTGGACCAGCAGAATAAGATTTACCATTAGTCATTATAGTATAAGCTTCAATAGCATGCTTTGCGGTTCTTTCACAATTTAATCGTGGATATGCTTTTGTAATTTCAGCACATTTTTCTAATTCTGCCTGAAGAGAGACCATTTTTGAATCAGAATTTGATACAGCCCCTGGTGATTTTAATTCAGCAGTAATAGAAATAACTCCTGTCTTAATCAAATGTTGAATTCCATTTACAAATTCATCGTCAGTGATTGTACCATCTGCCCACCAACCAGCATTATTTTTTACCCAAATTGGAACTGACTGGGATTTTTCTACAGATACTTCTGTTGCAGGGATTACAATAACACCATCTTTAATTAGAAATTGAATTCCTTGAATAAATTCAGATTCAGATATTGTTCCATCTGCCCACCAACCAGCATTATTTTTTACCCAAGATGGAACTCCTTCTGCATTAACAAACGGAGTAATTGAACCAACTAGTAAAATTGTGACGATTGTGGCAATTGTTGTTTTCATTATCATAATTTTTGTCAGACATCATATATAAAATGGTGCTAATTAATTCCCTAGTGCCAAATAATATCAAAACAATTTCAAAAATCTAGTGCTAATAGTAATTAAAAGTGCTCGTATTTTTAAGCAAACAACATGAAAATTACAAAGTGACCAATGTAAAATCATATTTTCATAGTGATAACCACAGACTATCAGAAAATGACATAGTGGAGTATGTTTTACAAAGATTTCAAGATGTAAAATCTTCAACAAAGATCAAAAACATGATAGCGTTTCACACAGCCAACAAATACATGATAATGGCACATGATCAATCAGAATTAAAAATACTAGGAAATGTAGTTGCAAGTTACAAAAAAATATCATTTGCAAAAATTTTAGAAGATTATGAAAGTCATCTACTACTTGCCATGTCAAAAATCCCAACAGTCAAAACACACACTAATGTAATTATGCATATTTTTGGATATTTCTTAAAACATCTAAATCAAAATGAGAAACAATTATTTTTTGATAGATTGAAACAATTCAAAGAAAGCAAAATATCACTAGGGAAAATGCTCTTAGAAATAGATTCGGTTGCTTGCCGCTTCGATAGTACATATCTTGCAAGTCAAACATACTTTTTATTGTATTCAGATATAGACCCAAACGGAATATTTCAGTCTGCCAATATAAGAAAAAAGGAATAATTTAATGAAGTCAATATGTACAAATACAAAAAAACATTATTCATATTTCGTCGAGATTTAAGATTAGAAGACAACACAGGATTAATCAATGCATTAAAAAATTCTGATGAAGTAATCCCATGTTTCATTATAGATACTGAAATAATGAATAAATTAAAAAAATCAGAATTCAGAATAAGATTTCTCAAGGAATCATTGATAGATCTTAACAAACAATTAAACAAAAAGAAAAGCAACTTGAAAATTTTCAAAGGAAAAACAGAAGAAATTATCAAGAAAATAATTTTAGAGCAAAAAATAGACGGGTTATTTTTAAATGGAGATTACACCAAGTTTGCACAAAAAAATGAAAACAAAATCAAAAAAATATGTAACCAAAATAAAATAGATTTCAATAAAAATGCAGATTATTTATTATACATACCTGAAGAAATACAGACAAAGGAACAAAAACCATACACGGTTTATTCACATTTTTTTAAAACTGCAAAAACTATTCCAGTTAGAAATAGTATAAAAAATAATTTTAACAATTACTATCACGGTAAAATTAAGGGAGAAGTTTCATTAGAAGTAAAAGAAAAAAAGATGATTGGTGGAAGAAGTAATGCCATTAATATTTTAAAAAACATTAAACAGTTCAAAGACTATCAAAAAACTAGAGACTACCCAGAGTTAGATAAAACAACCAGATTATCAGCACATATACGATTTGGTACAGTGTCTATTCGTGAAGTTTACCATACAATCAAAGAGAATTTTGGGGCAGACCATATTTTAATCAGGGAAATATACTGGAGAGAATTCTTTACATATGTTCTTCATTATTTTCCAAATTCAAAATTTAAAACATTTAAGAAAAAATTTGAAAATATACGATGGAGTCAAAATAGGCAGAATTATCTCTTATGGTGTAAAGGAAAAACAGGTTTTCCTATAGTTGATGCTGGAATGAGACAATTAAATCAGACAGGATTCATGCACAATAGAGTCAGAATGATTGCAGCATCATTTCTGACTAAGGATTTACACATAAACTGGAAATGGGGAGAAAGATATTTTGCAGAAAAATTAGCAGATTACGATCCTGCAGTTAATGCAGGAAATTGGCAATGGGTGGCTTCTACTGGTTGCGATGCAGTTCCATATTTTAGATTATTCAATCCGTGGTTGCAACAAGAAAAGTTTGATTCAAATTGTAATTATATTAAAAAATGGATTCCAGAATTAGAAGAGAAACAATCTTACGAAATACACAATCTTTGGAAAAAAGACCAAAAAGGATCAACGTATCCAAATCCAATTGTCAATCACAAATTTGAAGCAAACAAGGCAAAAGATATTTTTAAAAATCAGAAATAATTTCAAAAAATCAAATTGGTTTTCCTTTGAATTGATAATCAATAACCTTATGAAAAGTATTATGAGATGAAATTATTGCTATAACTGCAACAAAGATCCCAATAAAATTTCTTAATACAATTATGTCATTTGGTGGAGAAGATATTATTGAAGTATCAAACACGACATTGAAATTATCAAATGACCAAAAGGCAAGAGTGATCCAGGACAAAATACCGCTAATCATAAATCCCAATCTAGTTTTATTATTAACAAAAATTATTGCAGAAAAAATTCCAACATACCAAAAAAGTGCAGCTAAAATCCAAATGGGATAAAAAACATCAGGTCTATCATCTAACCAATAATACGTAGTTCCAATAATTGCCATAAAAATTAAAGAGCCAAGTAAAAGTTTTTGATTGATTTTAAAACCGGTTTTTTCTTCTCTTGGATTTGTTTCAGGAGGACTTGCCTTCATTTCTTTTGTTGCAATATCTATTGATTCACGAACAGATTTTAATTTAAGCGGAATTATTTTAGTTATAGAATCATCATTTACTACAGTATCATGAACCAGACTATCAATTAATGGCCTTGCCAAGGATGCCTTAACTGGAGTAATAAGATCCACCCAATAAGACGAAAGTGTAGTAGTAAGAAAAGGGATTTGAATTACAAAGAGATTTTTATTTAAATAAGCAGAATAAACACGCATTAATTCTTCGTACGTCAGGATATCAGACCCTCCAATTTCATATATTTTACCACTTGTTTCAGGGTGATTCATACAACCTACAAGATATTCTACAACGTCATCAACTGCAATAGGTTGTGCAAGTGACTTTACCCAAGAAGGAGTAACCATGATGGATAATCGCTCAACAAGATATCGAAGCATGGCATATGATCCTCCTTGAGCACCAATGAT
>JBHIUL010000121.1:0-4137 GCA_042138315.1 Nitrosarchaeum sp. | reverse complement strand
CAAAATACCATCAAAAACTTGTCAAGCCAAAAAATCATAGATTTGCAAGTTATATTGCAACAGTTAATTCATTTCCATAGTTATTTTTCTAAAATTAGTATGATTCAGTCGTCATTCTTTTATATCTAAAATAAAATTCATACTTTATTACCCAAAAAAGATGATGTTATGACATATAGAAACTTGATTCTTTACCATCTACACATCATAGACGAGAAATTAGATGATTATGAGGATTTATCAGAATACCCTTGCTGAAAATTTTCCTTTCTAATTATTAATTTGCCATTTATCTTGGTTATTCATTTTACTAGGTTTGTGATTAAAATCAATTTGAATTATAGTCAAAAATTCATAAGGTAGGTTTTTCACTCGAAACTATTGGTACAGTCAATAAATTTTGTAGTTTTAGGAAAACAAGACATTGCAGCAGAATTTGGCAAAAAAGGTACTGTGACGGATCTTTCTCTTTATGATAGAAAAGAATCTAATGTGATTAAGACCTGGGTTACACCTAGTGGATTTCCTGACAAAATACAACCTCTCTTACAAGCTATCAATCTTGCAGAGTATGTAATATTTCACGTTGATAAATTGGATAAATTTACTGGAGAGCAAATTATTGCACTTGATACTCTTAAAAAAGAGAAAGGAATCTTATCTCATACTTTTGATGTTGATGAATCAAAATTAAATTCTATGATTAAGGGTACGGTGGTAGAAAAATATCTCAAAGTTGATCAAGACAAACTTAAAGAAGAAGTGGATAAATTTGAACCCATTTCTAATAATGATCCTTCTAAATTGGTAATTGATCATTGTTTTGATGTAAAAGGCGTTGGCACCGTAATTCTTGGTAAAGTGATATGTGGAAAAATTAAACAGTATGATAATCTCAAATTATATCCTGCTGGAATTGATGTGATGATAAAGTCTATTCAAATGCATGATGATCCTGTCGAGGAATCTGTTTGTCCTGCTAGAGTTGGTCTTGCTGTAAAGGGTGCAAAACCAGATCAAGTCGGCAGAGGAGATGTTATTGCTCAAGTAGGTACTGTTGATGTAAAGTCTGAAATTGAACTAGATTTTAAAAAAAATCCATTTTATAAAACTGATATTGCTGAGAATCAAGGCTGCCTTGTAAATATAGGACTACAAATTAAAGCAGCAAAATTTTCCTCCATCACTCCTTTAAAATTAACTTTTGAAAAACCAATAGTCTGCAATTCTGGTGATATTGCAGTAATTCTAAAACCTGAATCCACCACTATTAGAATTTTGGGCAGTGGAACTATCAAATAATTTTGTTTTTTGATGTTATCATCATAACATCTTAGTAAAGCTTAAGTTTTTGCTAATCTATCATATGTGATGGGACTTTTTAGCATGTCTGGTAAAGATGGAAAAGCTGTATCAAAAAATACATCTGAAAAAACTTTAGCAAAAATTTTGGTTAAAGACATAATGTCAAAACAATTGATAACTGCCCCCGCATCTACCACAGTACATCAAATATCGAAAATGATGGAGCAAGGAATAGGTGCTGTCTTAGTTAAAAAAGATTCTGCACCTATAGGGATTATAACTGATAGGGATTTTGCAATTAAAATTGCTGCAAACAAATACCCACTTGATACTCCAGTTGAAAAAATCGCATCAATTCCACTACAAACAATTGCAGCAAATAAATCCCTTTTAGATGCCGCTAAACAAATGTCCTCTAAAAAAATTCGTAAACTTGCTGTAGTTGAAGATACTAAGGTAGTTGGGATTATCACATCCAGCGATCTAGTAAATCAGTTTTCCACACTTGACAAATAGACTCATTTAATTAAATCAAAAATTATTACCTTTTATGCGTGGACTGATGATGGGTAGGTTTCAGCCCTTCCATTTGGGACATTTAGATTTAGTAAAACAAATTCTTAATGAGTGCGACGAAGTAATTATTGCAATAACTAGCTCACAATTCAATTATCTAGAAAAAGATCCTTTTACTGCTGGAGAAAGACTTGAAATGATTCATAATTCATTAAAAGAATCTGACATTGATTTATCCAGATGTTTTATTGTAGCAATTGAAAACCAATTCAATGTTGCAACATGGGCATCTTATCTAAAATCTGTTTTACCTCATTTTGATAAAGTGTATAGTGGGAATGAATATGTTCAAATGTTATTGGCAGACTCTGGTATCAGTGTAGTTTCCCCAAAATTTTTAGACAGATTGCAATACAATGCAACTCGAATCCGTTTGATGATAGTATCTGATGACAATTGGCAAAATTTTGTTCCACACGCTGTTGTTGATTTTTTAAAAAAAATTGATGGCAAAAAACGATTGGACATAATATCAAAATCTGACACAAAACCTACTGAATATTAATGGAACCAATCCGAGCTTGTCCTATTTGTCCTAATTGTGGTTCAAAGCGATTTCAACGACTGCCTGGCGATGCAGTGATTGTAAAATGCCGTGGATGCAACAAAATAATTGAAATATGAAATTCTATAGTTAATATTTGCAATATTTTGAGTAATAATATGGCAAAAACATGGAAAGATAATGATATTAGTCTTGATCCAATCAAGAATCAAACAATTGCAGTAATTGGTTATGGAATTCAAGGTGATGCACAGGCTAACAATATGAAAGACTCTGGTCTAAAAGTAATAATTGGTTTAAAAAAAGGTGGCAACAGCTGGAAGAAAGCAGAAGCTGATGGTCACAAAGTAATGTCTGTTGCAGACGCAACAAAACAAGCGGACATTATTCACATATTGATTCCTGATATGATTCAAGGTCAAATATACAAAGATGAAATTGGCCCAAATCTTTCTGAAGGAAAAGCATTGTCATTTTCACATGCAGCTGCAATTCATTGGAAATGGATTGAAGCTCCAAAAAATGTTGATCTTATTATGGTTGCACCAAAAGGACCTGGTTCTAAAGTAAGAGAAACTTATCTTGAAAACTTTGGAACTCCATCTATTGTTGCAGTACACCAAGACTTTACGGGAAAAGCATGGGATAGAACTTTGGGAATTGCAAAAGCAATTGGTAGTGCACGAGCTGGATTGATCAAAACTACTTTTCAAGAAGAAGTTGAAACTGATTGGTTTGGTGAACAAGCAGATCTCTGTGGTGGCTCTGCATCTATGATTAAAACTGCATTTGAAACTCTAGTTGAAGCTGGTTATCAGCCAGAAATTGCATACTTTGAGGTCTTACATGAACTAAAGCTAATTGTTGATATGATTCAAAGATATGGCATTAATGGAATGTGGAGGCGTGTAAGTGAAACTGCAAGATATGGTGGTTTAACTCGTGGTCCAATGGTGATGACCAGTGAAACCAAAGACAACATGAAAAAAGTTCTAAAGATGATTCAAGATGGTACATTCAACAAAGAATGGATTGATGAATATCAAAAAAATGGCAAAGATGCATTTGATAAGTACATGAAAGAAACCGATGCACATCAAATTGAAAAAGTTGGCAAACAAATGCGCAAGATGATGTGGCCAGATTCTACGGAATAATTTTTTAAATTTTTCTTAATTTTGAAACGCCAGTTGTAATGTGATCAATTATGTCTTTTAATGGTGTACCTGGACCAAATACTTCGTCAACTCCTGATTTTTTGAGATCTTTTTTATCTTCTTCAGGAATCACTCCTCCACCAACTACTAACACATCTTTTATGCCCTTTTTGCTTAATGCTTGAACTACTCTTGGAAACAATGTGCCATGTGCCCCATTAAGTAAACTCATTGCAATTGCATCCACATCTTCATCTTCTGCAATTTGTGCAACTCTATCTGGAGTTGCAAAAAGTCCTGAATAGATTACTTCCATGCCTGCGTCTCTGAATGCTCTACATAATACAAGGGCCCCTCTATCATGACCGTCTAAACCTAGTTTTGCTACTAAGATCTTGACTCGCCTGGAAGCAGTTTTCTGTTTCATAATTTACGCCCGTTAATCATTATTTTAATGGCTTTATTTGATTTTCGACTTTTTCTATTATTAGAAATTTAGATAAAGCGCTACAAAAGCACTCTCAATGTGAAGGTAATTCCAGTAAATTATGTGCTTGAATTTGAGCCTATTTTCAAAAATTTTACCTTTATTGG
>JBHIUL010000120.1:0-4192 GCA_042138315.1 Nitrosarchaeum sp. | reverse complement strand
TGGACCGGGAGGGATTTGAACCCTCGACCTTTGCGGGATTATATCCTTACGCAGTGTGAGTGCGTCATCCTAACCACTAGACAACCGGTCCAACAAAATTACAAAACAAGCTTCTTTTTTGCCTTTAGGTTTCTGATATCATGATAACCTTGACCTTTTCTACTAATCTATTAAAAATCAATTATGTCCTTACGTGAATTTGATGCATTAGTTGAACGAATGCAATTGGCATTTGATTATGCTGCAAATCTGGGTCAGTATGTTGAAGCTGCCAAAGTACTTTATCAAATGAATGACCAACTACCTGATGATTTGCAGTTATCTCTTGAGGAATTGGAAAATGAAAGCACTGTAAGGCCTTTTATCTCAGAATATCAATCACAGATACGATCAGCAATTGTTCAATATAGGCAAAAATTGATGAATTTCTAGTTCTACTTTTTGACGCCGAGGTTTCTGTTCTTTAGTCTCAAGTATGGGTTTCTACATTTTCTGCATCTTGTTGCGTTAATATCATTTCTACAACCGCAGTTAAAACATATTCTCATAACTAAACGAGCAGCTTGAGCAATGCGTTTCTTTTCTGGGTCTGTAATAGGCATATAATTTTCTCCTTAATCTCTCTCTTTTATTCTAATCGGATTGTTGCATTTTTCCTGCTAATAACACTGGTACTTGAGAAGGTCTTTTTGCGACTGGTATGTTTGCTTTGTTAAACATGGATACCTTTGATTCTGCAGAACCATATGTTCCCATTACTATTGCTCCTGCATGCCCCATTCTCTTCTCTTTTGGTGCTGCTCTTCCTGCAATGTATGCGACAGTTGGTTTTTTGAATCCGATATCGATAATTCGTTGAGCCAAAATTTCTTCAGAATCTCCTCCAATTTCTCCTACAACTACTAATCCTTCTAGATCTGGAATGTCTTTGACCATTTCAAATGCATCAATCATTCTTGTTCCGTTAATTGGATCTCCTCCGATTCCAATTGTAATTGACTGTCCAAATCCTGCATTTGTTAGCGCATCAGATATTTCGTAAAGTAATGTGCCACTTTTTGATAATACTGCAATATTTCCAGCCTTAAATGGAGTTGGTGGCATTATTCCTATTTTTATTAATTCTGGAATCATTATTCCTGGTGTGTTTGGTCCGATAATTACTGCACCTTTTTTGTTTGCCAAATCCAATACTTCCATTGTATCTCTGACTGGAACATGTTCTGGGATTGCTACTAGTAGTTTAATTCCTGCTTCTAGCGCTTCTTTTGCAGCTCCTAAAAAGAATTTTGCTGGAACAAAGACAATTGAGATTTTTGCACCACTTGCATCTACTGCTTCTTTGACTGTGTTGTAAATTGGAACTTTGCCTTCAAATTTCTGACCGCCTTTTCCTGGAGTCACACCTGCAACAATGTTTGTTCCATATGCTATCATGTTTCTTGTGTGTAGTGATCCATATGCTCCTGTAATTCCTTGAACGATTACTCCTTTTTTCTTGTAATCTGAATCCTCTGGAGTTCCTTTTAGTATTTTAAAAATATCTGTCATTTTTTAATCCCCATAACTGCTGCATTGATTGCCTCTTCAACTGAATCAAAAATTTTGGTTCTAGAATTCTTTAACATCTCTTTTGCTTTATCTGATTCAGTTCCT
This sequence comes from Nitrosarchaeum sp., assembly GCA_042138315.1. Taxonomy (GTDB): domain Archaea; phylum Thermoproteota; class Nitrososphaeria; order Nitrososphaerales; family Nitrosopumilaceae; genus Nitrosarchaeum. Next base: position 2,536 of record JBHIUL010000120.1, on the reverse strand, counting down.
TTTAGTCTTGCAAATACTGGTAAGTTGATCAACTTGTCATCATATGCTTTGAGAAATGCTTCTGCAACTACTGTTGTTTTTACTATTCCTCCGTATAGGTTAACTAGAATTCCTTTTACTCTATTCATTTTGCTAATCAAAGTAAGTGCTTCGTAAACTGATTCAGTTGTTGCACCGCCTCCAACATCTAAGAAACATGCTGGTTTACCTCCGTTATCTGATAACATATCAAGTGTAGACATTACCAAACCTGCACCGTTTCCAACAACTGCAATGTCTCCATCTAACTCTACTAATGAAAACCCACTCTTTTCAGCTCTTTCCTCAATCTCTGATTTTTCTTGATATTTTTGTAATTCATCATGTCTAAAGTTACTGTTATCATCTGTTACAAATTTTCCATCTAATGCCATAAGTGAATCATCTTGCATAATTGCAAGTGGATTTATTTCTGCCAGTTCTGCTTCTTTTTCAACTGTAAGTTTTGATAGTTTCTGTAAAATTTCTACAAAATCATCAGCTGATCTTCCAACTAGTTTCATCTCTTTTGCAACTTCTCTTGCTACTTGTTCAGAAACATTTCCTAGACCTACTTCTCTGATTATTTGATTTTTTACTGATTCTATCTCCACTCCTCCTTCTGGGGATGCAATGATTGTATAGCATCTCTTTGAGCGATTTAAAAATAATGAAAGATACAATTCTTTTTTGATATCTGCCATTTTTTCAAGTAAAATTGCTCGTGCTTTTTCTCCTTTGATTGTTAAACCTAGAACTTGAGGGTACTTTAGTTCAAACTCGTCATCATTTTGACATTTTTGAATGCCTCCGGCTTTCCCTCTACCTCCTACTGGAACCTGAATTTTAATTACAAATGGATATCCTAATTCTTTTGCATGTTTTCTACCCTCCTCAATTGTAGTTGAAGCCTTACTTGGAAGGAGATTGATCTTATATTCTCTGAATAATTCTTTTGCTTGAAACTCTAGCAATCGCATGCAAAAACCCTCGATCCTACGGTCTTTATTAATTATGTTAACTTAACTGCTCTTCAAGAAAATCTATGACCTGTAAAAATCGATCACGACTTTTTCTCAATAATTCTTGTGGGAATTCCTCAATTGTAAAAACAAATTGCTGATGAAAATTTGGAACTAGGACTCCTCCTGATGTGACTAGCTGTTCAATTACGTAATCTTTGGTAAGTGTGCAAACAATCTCTTCATATGACTCTTCTTCCTCTTCTAATGTCTGTCTATACAGTACAATTGGTTTGTTAGTTTTTGCTACAATTTCTGAGCCCTTTTTTAACAGATCAAATAGATGCTGAATTTGCCAAGCATCAAGACTAATCTGTTTTACCATGATATCTCTATGCGTTTTTTCTATTTATTATGCCTGATCAACTAAAAGCTAACCAGTTGGTTCATTTTTAATTAAAAGAAAAGAATGTGATCTGGCATTTATGCCATATCAAGTGCTCTAGAATGTTTTCTGGTGTGTGGTCTTTCTCCAGAATACTTTCTTCTCATGTGTCCTGATGGTCTTCCATAGATTAATTCTAGGAACCATGACTCATGCTCTATCTCTTCTGCCAAAATATCTTTTGCAATGTCATATGTTGTGGGATCTTTTCCGAAAGTCATTTTGCAGACTTTATCCCAGTTGACAATTGCACCTTGTTCGGCCTTGAGACATTTTTCTAGTATTGCTTTGTGATCTGTTGGATTTGCTGGAAGTTGTAAGAATTCACATCCTGACATTTTGATGAATTGTGTTGCATCATTTGGAAGAGAACCACCTAACTGGTATATTCTCTCAAGACATGCTTCAAAGTGGCTAAGATCTTCTAATCTTGCATCTTCGATAATTCCTTTGAGTCCTTCTCCTTCCAAGCCTGTACAATGTGCTCTCAAATTGGTGAAATAGTAGTAGGCAGTAAATTCTACTGAAGCATTTTGAATCAATAGTTTTTTTAATTCCTCTACGTCCAAGCCATTTTGTTTTAGAACATTGATTCCAACAACTGCTGGGATTTTTGATTCGGACATATCTTATTGACAAATTATGCATTCTAATAAAAATATTGCATTTCAAAGTAATTGAAAATTATATTTTCCAGAGGAGTGGGGAAATAACACTAAATTCAATGTTATATCTCCTCTGGAATCTTGACTTGTTTTTTATCCACTCTTAGATAAATCATATGATTGCAATGCACTTGCCAAAAAATTTGTTTATTCTACTGAAATTCTTATCTTTTGACCGTCAATGTCATCTTCTTTGTATTCTTTACAGGACTCTGTAAAATTAACTTGTTTTACTCTAACTAAAAATGCCAAGTCTTTTGATTTCTCTTCTACCATCTCTATTGATTCTTCGTCTAAATCTAGTATTGATGCGACATTTAGAATATCTGTTGGATTGTATCCTCTTTCTTTTCTTAATGTTTGTAGTCTTCTGGCAATATCTTTTATCAAACCTTTTGCCATCATCTCTTTGTTTCGTGATGTAGAAATAAATACAATGTAATCAT
>JBHIUL010000119.1:0-4205 GCA_042138315.1 Nitrosarchaeum sp. | reverse complement strand
AAAATTTGAAAGAATTTTTAAAAATTAATGAGAATGATGCATTTTTAGTTTTAGCTATTCCATTTGAAATGATTAATACTGTTATTGATCAAATAATTTTAAGAATTGAGCATATCAAAAATTATGGCATACCAACAGATACACGACTAGCTACTCAAACAGGAGAAACAAAATTTCTAAGACCCAGACCAGGTGCAGCAAGAATGTATCCTGAAACAGATATTCCACCTATCATCATAACAAAAAAAGAATTAGAATATGCAAAAAGTAATGTTCCAAAATCATGGGATGAATCACTTAAGGAATTACAAAAAAAATATGATTTGAATTTACAGTTAACAGAACAAATTTTTGATTCAACATATTTAGAAATTTTTGAAAAAATTTGTGAGAAAACTTCAATAGCGCCAACTTTCATAGTTTCGATTCTTTGTTCCACAATTACTAATCTAGAAAGAAACGGTTTGAATTCTCAATTATTAAAAAAAGATGAAATTACAAAAACTTTTGAATTTTTATCAAAAGGAAAAATTGCTAAAGAATCAATTGAAATAATATTTGAAAATATTATGTCTGGAAAATCAAAAACAATTGAGGATGCCATGAAAAATACATCTATTGAGACGGTCAGTAAAGTAGATGTTGAAAAAGTCATAGAGAACATCATTATAAAAAATAAAGAAATTATTCAAAATCAAAAAGAACGCTCAATTAGCCCATTGATGGGAATTGCAATGAAAGAATTAAGAGGAAAAGTATCAGGCGAAATGGTAAATGGTATTCTTGTGGAAAAAATAAGAAAATTTTTAGAAAAAAACTAGTTGTGAAATATGCGGGAAGTGGGATTTGAACCCACGAACTCCTAGAAGATAAGGATCTGAACCTTACGCCTTTGACCAGGCTGGGCGACTCCCGCAATCTGAATTTTTGAAATCTAGAATAAGTTTCTTTATTATAATGAACTAGTTAAATTACATCAGATTAATTGATTATAGAGAAAATGGAATTTAGAGAAATTTATTGTATTAATTGTAAAAAAATTCTAGGATGTTATAACATAAAATTTTACAATGATGATAAAATTGGTGAGATATTGAATACTCATCACATATTTCATGTGAGAAGTGGTCATCAAGTTGTAATGAGAAAATTGTTTAAGAAAAGCAGTTTATAATTTTAATTTCTCAACAACTTCAGATAAAGTAAAAATTCTTTGAATGTTTTGATCAGAAATATGTTGATTCCATGGTTGTGAATATAGAAAAATATTTTTTTTATGTTTTAAAAATTTAATTGCATTAAGTGGTGAATCATCAATAAATATATCATAATCTAAATCTGCTTTCATTGGACCATCAATTACTGAGACATAATTTTGATAAGTTATATCATGTAATTTAAGCCAGTTTTTTACAAACGAATCAGTTGAAAGTTCTCGAGCAGTAACAATGTCGACTTGTCCAAAATTTGAAAGATTTTCTGTAACTATAGATAAATTATTTTCGGTCGTAGGAATAGAATCCCAGTTTTCCCAACATAATGTTAGTTCTTTATAAAAATCATATCTGTTAATTTTAAATTTTTTCCAAAAATCCCAACTTACTATATCATTTTTAGAGAGATTAGGTCTAATTTTATTATTATAAATTAACCATGATTCTATTACATCTGCTAGTACACCATCAACATCCAGAGCAATTTTCAAATTTATTACCTGTTATTCACTAGACTTTTGAAATTCATCTAAGAGATTTTTTTGATGTTTACTTAATTTTTTTGGAATATTAACTACAATTCGTACGTATTGATCTCCTCTACTTCGTGAATTCATATGCGGTACTCCTTTACCTTTTAATTTTATTATTGTATTTGGTTGACAACCAGATTCTACTTTAATTTTTTCAGTTCCATCTAAAGTTGGAACTATAATTTCACGGCCTAAAGCAGCATCAACCATAGATACATCTTGATCATAAAAAATATCCATTTCATCTCTCTTGAATTTTTGGTGTGGTTGAACTCTAATTCTAACAATTAGATCTCCACTTATTCCTCCAGGTAATTCATTTCCTTCTTCTGGAACAGTATAATCACCAGTATCTACACCGGGAGGAATATCAAATGATATTTTTTTAGTTCCTTTTTTCTTACCGTTTCCTTTACAGTCACTACATGGTGTTTGTATTGTTGAACCTTGCCCCCTACAAGTTGAACAAGGTTCTACCGTAACAAATGAAGCAAATCCCATGCTTCTACTTTTACGTACCTGACCCTGACCATTACAAGTTGAACAAGTATTCTTTTTTGTACCAGGTTTACAACCAGAACCATTACATGTTTCACATCGTATTTCTTTTTGTAAATTAATTTCCATTTTTTTGCCATGAAGAACATCTTCAAGAGTTACTGAAGTTTCATAAAGAATATCAGAACCTCTTTGTTGTCTATAATTAGAACCACCTGCTCTACCAAAGATAGATTCAAAAATAGAATCAAATCCTCCACTTCTTCCAAAAAGATCACTAAAGTCACCACGTGCTCCTTGAAAAATATCTTCATTACTATATCTACCATCAACACCAGCATGACCATGTTGATCGTAAACTTTTCTTTTTTCAGGATCTGAAAGGACAGCATATGCTTCAGAAATTTCTTTAAAGTGTTCTCCTGCTTCAGCAGATTTGTTACGATCAGGATGAAACTTTAATGCTAATTTTCTATATTGTGCTTTAATTTCATCTGAGGGGGATGTTTTTGAAACGCCTAAAACCTCATAATAATCACGTTTTGCAGCCATAAATCATCCTTTAATTGTAATTGGTGTATAAATCGTGGAATTTAGATTTTAGTCTCATCAGTTGATGATGAATCAGAGTTTTGCTGGGTGTTATTTTGTTCTTGTTGACCATCTGTTCCTGTATTTTGTTGATCTGAACCAGATTGAGATGCAGCATTTTTGTAAAGCTCAGTTGTAATTTCATTAACTAGTGATTTTAAAGTATCAAGTTTTGGTTTAAGTTCATTAATCTCTTTATCAAGGGATTCTTTGACTTCTTTTACAGAGTCAGTAATTTTGATTCCCTGTTCTTGTGAAATTTTATCTTTAAGATCATGATTGACTAGCTTTTCAACAGTATAAATGAAACTTTCAGCTTCATTTCTCAGATCAATTTTTTCTTTTTTCTTTTTATCTTCGTCAGAGAATTTCTCAGCATCTTCTTTTAATTTTTCAATTTCATCTTTAGATAATTTTGAATTAGATGAAATGGTAATTTTGGCTTCTTTTTTTGTGCCAAGGTCTTTTGCAGTTACATTAATAATTCCATTTGCGTCAATATCAAATTTTACTTCAATTTGAGGAATGCCTCTTGGAGCTGGTGGTAAATCAGTAAGATTAAAACTTCCTAAAGAAACATTGTCAGTAGCCATAGGTCTTTCTCCTTGTACTACATGTATCGTTACTGCTGTTTGATTATCTGCTGCAGTGGTGAACACTTTACTTTTTGATGTGGGTATTGTAGTGTTTCGTTCAATTAATGGTTCTCTAACTCCTCCTAATGTTTCTATTCCCAATGTTAGTGGAGTAACATCAAGTAATACAATATCACTAGTTACATCACCAGCAATTATTCCTGCTTGAACTGCAGCACCCATTGCTACAGCTTCCATTGGATCTATACCAGACTCAGGATCTTTTCCTAGTACTTCACCAACAAATTTTTTAACTAATGGAATTCTAGTTGGTCCCCCAACCATTACGATTTTACTGATATCAGATTTTGATAGCTTTGCATCCTCAAGTGCTTTTTCTATAGAAGGTTTACATCGTTGAATGATAGGTCGAATTAGTTCATCAAGTTTTGCTCTTGAAACTCTTAGTTCAAGATTTTTTGCACCTGATGAAGGATCATGTGAAATGAAAGGAAGGTTAATGTCAGTTTCCATAACTGTTGAGAGTTCAATTTTTGCTTTTTCTGCTGCTTCTCTAATTCTAGCCATTGCAGTACTATCTTTTGAAAGATCAATTCCTTCTTTTTTCTTAAATTCATCAAGAACATAATCAATTACGGCTTTATCCATATCAGTTCCACCTAATTGAGTATCACCAGAAGTACTCATTACTTCAAAGACACCGCCGCCCATTTCCATTATTGTTACATCTAATGTTCCTCCACCAAAATCAAATACAAGAATTTTCATGTCTT
>JBHIUL010000118.1:0-4209 GCA_042138315.1 Nitrosarchaeum sp. | reverse complement strand
AATTTTAAGGAAGGTTTTTAGATATTTCCAGAAAGAAAAACACATGAAAAAAGGATGGATTGTTGGTATTGCAGGAATTAGTGTTGTTATAATTATTTTAGCTGTAGTTTTGATATCAACTCCAAAACAGAGTGTAATGGAAGTTGAAGACGCATTAAATAAAGAAGTAATAGCAGAGACGGAAACTCCAGAAGTTAAAGAGAAATTAGAAGAAATTGAGAAAATTAACTTGGAAAATGAATACTCACCAAAGCCAAGAGAGTGGCTTACTTCAGGTCCATTCCAAATTGATCGAAGCAAATATGCCATAGGTGAAAAGATTTTTCTTGTAATTGGCGGATTAAACACAAATGAAAAAGGACAGGTTGCATTTATGAGACCACTAAATGAAACACATTACAAAGTGTACATTACAATACCATTTGATGGTATGGCAAAACCTGCATTCAACTATTATGTAGAACCGCAACTTTCAAGAACTACAGGACTTTGTTCAGTTGATGACATAACTGGAAAATGGGCAGTAGTTTTTAGAGGGACAGATTATCCAAATCTAAATTTTGAGATAACAGATGAAGTTGTTCCAGGTACAAAAACAGATCCTGTATGTTAGATTATTTTTCCAAGTTATTGTGAAAACAAACTTTTTCACCTGTATGACAAGCAGGTCCTGATGGCTCTACAAGATAAATAATTGCATCAGAATCACAATCAACAAGAATTTCTTTTACCTTTTGTGTATTGCCAGATTCTTCTCCTTTCATCCAAAGTTTATTTCTAGAACGACTCCAAAACCAAGAGTTGCCAGTTTTTTTAGTTAATTCAAGTGATTCTTTATTGGAATAAGCCAAAGTCAGAACATCTTTTGTGACTGAATCTTGAACAATAACAGGAACCAATCCATCGCTTTTTGCAAAATCTATTTCATCAATTGATTTTTTCATTATTTTAAATCACAAGTATTGCTTATAATCGTACAGGAATTTCTTTTTCTTTAAGATATTTCTTTACTCCATTGACACCGTGAGTCTGATAGTGAAATATTGAAGCTGCCAAAGCAGCATCCACGTTTGATTCCTTGAAAACACTTACCATATCATCAGGGCTACCACATCCACCAGAGGCTATCACAGGGATGGATACAGAGTTGACAATTTCTCTAGTCAGCAAAAGATCGTATCCGTCCTTGGTACCATCCTTATCAATACTAGTAAGAAGTATCTCTCCTGCACCTAGACTTTCAGCTTTTTTTGCCCATTCAATGGCATCAATTCCAGTTGCTTCTTTTCCACCATAAATGAAAACTTCAAACCAGAATTGCTTTCCATTTTCAGAAAAGATATTCTTGCCGTTTTCTAACTTAAAATTTCTTTTAGCATCAATTGCAACTACAACACATTGTCTTCCAAATAGTTCCATTAGTTCTGCAATAACTTGAGGATTTTTTATTGCACCTGTGTTTATTCCAACTTTATCAGCGCCATTCAACAAAATATTTCTTGCATCATCCAAGGATTTTACACCACCTCCAACTGTAAACGGAATATCAATTACTTCTGCAACTTTTCTAACCAAATCTTTGATAGTTTTTCTTTGTTCATCAGATGCAGTAATATCTAAAAATACCAATTCATCTGCACCTTCATTGCTGTATTTTTCAGCCAACTCCACAGGATCCCCAGCATCTTTGATAGATTCAAAATGAAGACCTTTTACCACTCGACCATTTTTTACATCAAGACATGGAATTATCCTTTTTGTAAGTGTCATGCTATTTGTTTTGCTCCCTCAATTGAAATTTTATTCTCATAAAGTGCCTTGCCTAGAATCACACCAAACGCATTCTTTTGTTTCACATCTTGTATGTCTTTGAGATTTGAGATTCCCCCACTTGCAATAACATGTGAATTATCTAATTGACATGCTTGAGACAAAAATTCTAAATCAGGTCCCTCAAGTGTTCCATCACGACTTACATTTGTTAACAAGAATTCAGAAAATCCCATTGCAAGAAATTCCTGCATCGCATCAATTAACTTGATCTCTGTTTCTTGTTGCCATCCATGTATTACAATTTTACCATCAATGTGATCAACAGAGATTACAATTTTTTCAGATCCCAAATTTGAAAGTAATTTTTTCAGTTTAGATTTATCTTTGAAAGCTAATGTTCCTAAAACAATTCTATCAGAAATTTTTGAAACATCATTTATTATTGATTCATCTCGCAGTCCACCTGCAACTTGTATTGGAATTGAAATATGTTCAATAATTTTTTTAATTACCGATAAATTAGAACCAATTCCCAATGTTGCATCAAGATCTACCAAGTGAAGCATGTCAGCACCATGTGTTTCCCATTTTTTTGCTATTTCAACAGGATTATCACTGTAAACGGTTTTTTGATTAGGATCTCCCTTGTAGAGTCGCACTACTTGACCATTCATTAGATCAATTGCAGGAATTACTTTCATTTTTTACACACATCTAAAAAGTTTTGAAGCATTATTTTTCCAATTTTACCGGATTTTTCTGGATGAAATTGAGTTCCAAAAAAATTCCCTTGTTCAACAACTGCTGGAACCTTAATTCCATAATCAGCTTCTGCAGTAATTACATCATTATTTGCTGGTTTTACTCTGTAGGAGTGAACAAAATAAACCCAAACGCTATCTTGTATTCCTTCGAGTATTTTTCCAGATGTTTTAATTTCCAAATTGTTCCATCCCATATGAGGAACTTTCATCGATGATGGTAAAATGATCACATCACCCTCAATTACACCCAAACCATTTTCATGTCCTTCTTCACTTTTATCAAAAAACATCTCCATGCCAAGACATATTCCTAAAACAGGCGTATTGTCTTTAACGTAATTATGAAAATCAATTTTTGATTTGTGTATGCTTTTGATTGCAGGATCAAAATTGCCAACTCCTGGTAGCAAAAGCCCAGAGTAAATGTTTGGCTTGTCAAAATTAGTAATTACATCTACTGTAGCTCCTATTTTTTCAAGGGAGTTTTTTAGACTAAAAATATTTCCAGCTCCATAATCAAAAATTGCAAGATGTACCATTACATTGAACCTTTTGTACTTGGAATGCCTTTTTGTTTTTTGTCATATGAAGATGCATTTCTAAATGCAACAGCCAGTGATTTAATGGCAGCTTCTACTTTATGATGATCATTATCTCCATACTTTACAGTAAGATGAATACAGCTGTTAAGATTTTGAAGAAGTGATTGGAAAAAGTGTTCCAAGTCTTCTTTGGATATGCCCTCAATGGTATTTCGTTTAATTGACAAAACCAATTTCCAATATGGTCTTTTCACTAGATCAATTGAGGCCTCAGCTAGAGATTCATCCATTGGTACAGATGCATAACTAAATCTAGTGATTCCACTTCTAGTTCCCAAAGCTTTGTCAATTGCCAAGCCCATAGTAATTGCAGTATCCTCGATCAAATGATGCTCAATTTTGTCATTTGATTTTGCAGAAACTTTAAGATCCATCATCCCATGTTTTCCAAAGGCTGTAATCAAGTGATCAAGAAAATTGATGCCAGTTTGAATTGTAGTTTTTCCGGTTCCATCCAAATTAACAGATACGCTTACGCTGGTTTCCTTTGTATTACGATTTACAGAACTTTTTCTTTGCTTCATAATTTTCACAGGAACTGTACTTTGTCTTATTCTAAATTTAATACCTTCGGAAGTAAATTAATTGAATCCAAGACCAATGTAGCCCCATTTTGTTGAAATAGTTGTAATTTTTCCTGTGGATTTTTACTGGTTCCTATTATTCCACAAAAAATTGTCTTACAACCATATTCGCTAGCCTTTTTAGCCATAATAAAGTCCTCCATGGAATCACCTACATAGATACAATGATTACAGCCAATACCTTTGATTGAGCGAATCAAAGATTCAGGGTTAGGTTTTGCAAGTTCTCGTGGTTCATCTTCAAGAAATGCAGAATTTGTTAAATCAAATTTATCCAACAACTGTTTAAGAGAATGCCTAACTGATTCCATTCCTCTGCCAGATACAATTGAAATCTTTGAGGAAAATCTTTTTTGTAGTTTTTCAATTAAAGAATCAGTAACTATGACAACATCATTTTCTATCAAACCAGCTTCAGAGAATTGTGATGACTGTCCAAAGAGTTTGCCGTATAGTTCAGGTCCATAAAATATTTGATCAAAGATT
>JBHIUL010000117.1:0-4248 GCA_042138315.1 Nitrosarchaeum sp. | reverse complement strand
GCATCTTTTGTAGATCCAACAAAAGATCCACAATCTTATGTTGACAGATACAATAATGAGCCAAGTTATAAAAAATGGTTTGATACAAACTTTCCAGAATATTCTTCTATTTACGATGCAGTTGGATTAGATGAACCAAAAATTACAGAGCAAGAAAGAGGACAATGTGGTCAAGGAACAATATTAGTGGACGGAGTATGCACAGTAGACAATAAAATACAAGGGGGTGGATGTTTAATTGCAACTGCAGCATATGGTTCTGAGATGGCACCCCAAGTGCAATTGCTTAGAGAAATCAGAGATAACAAATTAATGAGTACTTCGTCAGGGGCTTCATTTATGACCGGATTCAATAATTTCTATTACTTATTTTCACCAACAGTTGCTGATTTGGAGAGAGAAAGTCCAGTATTCAAAGAAATTGTAAAAGTTGGAATTACTCCTATGTTAACATCACTTTCAATCATGTCAGCAGCTGATTCGGAGCAAGAGGTTATGACATATGGTATTGGTGTAATTATGATGAATATAGGAATGTATTTTGTAGCACCAGCCATGTTGTTTTATGGTATCAAAAAGGTAAAAACACGATTAAGTTTTTAATCATATGAACACTTATGGTATCATGGGCAAACTAAGCAGAAACATTAGAATTTGCGGAGATTGTGGAATTGTTTACACTTCAGTAAGTATGACAAAATACATTGATCAATGTCCAATATGCAAATCTAAAAGATATGAAGCAATGCCAATTAAGGCAGATGCAGATTAAATATTCAACATAGATTTTTAATAGAAACAAATCGTTTCTAGTTATTGTCAGATGATCCTGAAATAGAAAAGATAAAACAAAGAAAACTAGAAGAAATGATTAGACAGCAAAATCAGCCTCAAATTCAACCAGATATTGTAGATTTAAACAATACAAATTTCAATCAAATAATTTCTGCTGAGAACCCTACATTAGTGGATTTTTGGGCAGAATGGTGTGGCCCATGTAAGATGATGCATCCAATATTTGAAAGTCTTTCAAAAAAATATCCAAAAATAAAATTTGCGCGAGTTAATGTAGATCAAAATCAAAATATCGCAATGAAGTTTGCAGTACAATCAATTCCGATGTTTATTATGTTCAAATCAGGACAAATAGTTGACAAGATGATGGGGGCAGTAGGTGCACCTGGAATTCACATGATTTGTAAAAAGCATTCAAGCTAATATGCGTAAGCAGCATCTTTGCTTCGTTGGATTTCTATAATTTGATTCAGAACTTCTTGTTCTTCAGGATTAAGTTTGTGCATGAATTTAGCAAGAATTTTTTTTGCTTCATGTGATGGAGGAAATGTATAAAATTCTTCTTCTTCAAAAATATGTCTACCAATTGTTATACCTTGAACAGAACATGCAACCTCTTGATCTTTTTTAGCAGAAGTTACAGTTTTTTTATCAAGTTGAAGTTGATGTACTAAACCAATTCGTCTCCCATCTTTATTCATAAAAGGTACTTTTTGTTTTAGAGTTCCAACATCAATTCTAATTCCAAATACTGCAGGATCTGTATTTCTAAAAACATAGCCTTTGAGAAAAGTAAATTTAGAAATTGGTGTTAGTTCTGCAAATACTGCATCTTCTTCATTAGCAGTATCTTCGCTTACCCAAGCATTGTAATTATCAATTAAACTGTAAATTATTTTGTCTTCAAATATTTTGATGTGCCCATTTTCTGCTTCTTCTTTTGCGTCAGGAAGGATTTTGACATTAAATGCTAAAACTACACCTAAATGTCTGTCATTTTCTTTTATTGCTCTGACTTCCATTATATCACGACGATTAACCGGTCCAATGTCTGCTTTAGCTATTGGTACTTGTGAACGTCTTAACATTTCAACTATTGCTTCAAGTGAGCCTATAGTGTCACATTTTAAAACAATGCCATTTGTTTCTTTATCAATAAATACAGATTTCATTTCAGATTCAATGAGTTTAGTATATTTTATTACATCAGATTCATTTGATGCAACATAAAGAGTACTACCAGGTAAAACACCTTCAAGATCAGGTGATGCAATTTTAAGTCCAGCAGCTGCATCTACGCTTTGTACAGGTTTGAATTTATCTCTAGGATCTCTCATTTCATCAAGTGGTTTTGGTAAAAGAATTGCTTTTGGTTTTGTTACAATAACTGAATCTCTTTTTGCAACGACTATAGTGTCAGTTTTTTTTATACTGCCATCAATCAAAATAATGTTAGCTGTATGACCTAGACCAACCTCTTCATTGACTTCAAGAACTATTCCTCGTGATTCCTTTTCTTTTTGATCTAATCTTTTTTGCAAATATTGCTGAGTCAATCCAACCAAAACTGCAAGTAATTCTGGTATACCAACTCCTGATCTTGCAGAGATAGGTACAATTGCAATTTCAGATTTAAAGTCTTTAACTCGATAAAATGCTTCAGATTGATATCCCAAAATAGATAAAGTTCCTACGACATCGTAAATTTTTTGATCAAGATCTGTTTGAATAAATTGGTCTTGTTCTTTGATTGCTTTTGTGATAAATTTAGTGTCTGATTTTCTCCATCCAGATATTTGATCACATTTGTTTAGTGCAACAACAAATGGCACTTTTCTACTTTGTAATATTTTTAGGCTTTCATTTGTTTGTGGTTGAAATCCTCTGTTTACATCAACTACAAGTATTGCAATATCTGCAGCAGAGCCACCCCGTGCTCTAAGATTTGTAAAAACTTCGTGTCCAGGTGTATCTATCACTAGAATTCCAGGAACTTGGTTTTCAGATTCTTGTAATTTTTTATATAATGGACCACAAGTTTCTTTGATTGTCTCAGTTGGAAGAAAACTTGCACCTATATGTTGAGTGATTCCACCTGCTTCTCTGCCTTGAACACCTGTACCTCTAATTCTATCTAAGAGAGATGTTTTACCAGAGTCTACGTGACCTAAAACTACCACTATGGGTTGACGAATTTGCAATCAGATCACTCAAATGCTACCCTCGATTCGTGGTCAAAACTTTCTTGTGAATCAGATGCATGAATGATATTGTCACTAAATCCTAATCCAAAATCTCCACGGATAGAGCCAGGTACAGCTTCAAATGATTTTGTTGCACCAATCATAATTCTGGTAGTTGCAATTGCATTATTTCCTTCAATTATTGCTGCAACAACTGGACCAGATGTGATAAATGATGTTAGTTCACCAAAAAATGGTTTGTCTTTATGAACACCGTAAAAGTTTTCAGCTTGTTTTTGAGTAAATGTAAACATCTTTAATTTTAAAAGTTTGAATCCCTTTCTTTCAAATCTTGCAATAACTTCACCAGTAAGTTTTCTAGCTACTGCATCTGGCTTTACAATGAAAAGAGTTTGTTGAGTCAATTTTATTTCTTGTGCTGAATTCCGCCTTTGACATATTTTTTGGTCCACTTTAATTTTCTTGGATCACGTTTCAGTTCTAGGGCATTTTTCTTGCATTTTGCAGAACAGAACCATAAAACAGTTCCATCATTTTTTGCAAGCATAGTACCTGAACCTTTTGCAACAGGTCTAGCACAAAAACTGCATGGTTTAACTAAAAGACTCATCTATTTCACCTAATGAATTTTCTTTGCTTCTCTCTCTGTTTCTCTTAGCATCAGAATTTCTCCAATTCTAACAGAACCTTTTACATTTCTAGTAAGAATTCTACCTTTATCTTTACCAGAAAGAACTTTTACTCTAACTTGAATAACTTCGCCAGCAATACCAGTTCTGCCAACAATTTGAATAATTTCAGATTGAGTTACGTCGTCAGTAGTAGTACTCATTTGCTAGTCTTTCCACCTTTAATTTTAGCAATTGCTGAGACAACTTGATCAACTATGTGTTGTGCATCACCAGCGTCTAAAATTGCTGCAGCGGCAGAAGTAATATCAATGCCCAAAGACTTTCCTAATTCTTGTTTGCTTGGAACAAATGCATATGCTGCACCTTGTTCTTCACATAGAATTGGAAGATGTGCAACTACCTCTGGTGGTTCAACATCTTCAGCTATAATGATTAGTTTACTTGTTCCTCTTTCAATTGCCTTTGTAGCTTCATTGGTTCCTTTCTTGACTTTACCACTGGTAGATGCGACTCTAACAGCTTCCAAGATTGGATTTACGAGTTCTTCAGGCGTCTCAAATTTTACATAATAAGCTTTACCCATACTATGTCACCCTTTAGGGATCATTCTCCATTCC
>JBHIUL010000116.1:2587-4374 GCA_042138315.1 Nitrosarchaeum sp. | reverse complement strand
CATCTAAACAATAGTGGTGCTGAAGCAATCGAAGCTGCAATAAAGTTTGCAAGAAAGTTTACAGGTAAAAAAGGAATGGTTGCAATGAAAGGATCATATCATGGAAAATCATTAGGTGCTCTCTCCATAACATTTAATCCAAAATATAAAAAATCATTTGAACCACTAGTTGAAAAAGTTTCTTTTGCATCATTTGGAGATATTGAATCACTTCGTTCTACAATTGATGACGATACTGCATTTGTTATCTTAGAACCAATTCAAGGTGAAAGTGGAATCAATGTTGCACCAGACGGATTTTTACAAGATGTAAGAAAAGTTTGTGATGAGAAAGGAATCCTCCTAATTTTTGACGAAATACAAGCAGGGTTGGGCAGAACTGGACGATTATGGGCATGTGATCATTGGAATACTGCACCAGATATTTTGTGTCTTGCAAAAGGAATTGCAGGCGGAGTTCCAATGGGTGCAACTCTAGTAAGACCAGACATTCTTGCATCAATGAGCAAAGGAGAGCATTCTTCAACATTTGGAGGAAATCCGCTATCTTGTGCTGCAGGAATTGCAACACTACAAGCACTTACACAAGATGGCTTGATTGAAAATTCTGAAAAGATGGGCAAGATATTCAGAGAAGGTTTAGAAAAATTAAAAGAAAAACATACCATAATCAGAGAAATTAGAGGAAAGGGGCTAATGATAGGCATAGAATTGAAATTTGAAGTAAAAGATATTCTAATGAATCTCATGGATAAAGGAGTGTTAATGTTGTATTCAGGCAGAAATATTCTACGAGTTTTACCACCGCTAGTAATATCTAAAGAAGACATAGCGAAAGTCTTAGAAACCCTAGATGTAGTGCTTACTATGGAGGAGAAGAAAAACAATGTATAAAGACAAAATTGATGAAAAGATAATCAATTTTCTCAAAGAAGACTCTAGAGAATCATTTGTAGATATTGGAAAAAAGCTAAAACTATCAGAATCAGCTGTTAGAAGAAGAGTAAAAAATCTTGTAGACAGTAAAACCATTAAAAAATTTACGGTTGAGATAGGAGAAGAAAATACAACAAGTGCAATCGTTTTGATATCTGTAGATTCTGCAACAGACACATCAAAGGTTTCAGAAAAATTAGTAAAACTAGAAGGAGTAAAAACAGTTTACGAGATTACTGGACAGTACGACATTACTACAATAATTAGTGCAACAAACATTTCTGAAATAAACAGCAGCATAGATGCCTTGAGAAAAATTCCTGGCGTGATTGATTCTAACACAGTAATTATATTAAGAAAAGTTGCATAGTGCGACTTTCGGTTCATAATTTCTATACTTGCCTAAATTAGGATCATAGCAATTACTTTTCAGCGAAAATAGTACGAATATATTTATATTCTCAATTAATGTTAACGTTTTCTGTAATGAAAGATCCGAATCACTATGCCAACATATACAACGCATATGACAAAACCCCAAAGAAAATCAAAGTGTTAGACAGTACACTAAGAGAGGGGGAGCAACATCCAGGAGTTTCGTTTACAAACAAACAGAGAATACAAATTGCATGGATGTTAGATTATTTTGGTGTTGATCAAATTGAAATCTCACCAGTTGTTTCCAGAGATCACAAGGAAGCAACTAAGACAATCATCCAACAAGGACTAAAGGCAGACATTGTATCACACGGCAGAGCACTCAAAGAAGACATTGACATTTCATTAAGCTGTGATGCAAAATGGTGTGCTGCATATCTTGGAATTTCAGATATTCATTTAAAAGACAAGCT
>JBHIUL010000116.1:0-2487 GCA_042138315.1 Nitrosarchaeum sp. | reverse complement strand
CAAAATGGTGTGCTGCATATCTTGGAATTTCAGATATTCATTTAAAAGACAAGCTTCGAATCACACGAGAAGAAGCATTAGACAGAGCAGTTGAAACTGTCGAGTATGCAAAATCACATGGATTAAAAATTAGATTTACTGTTGAAGATGGAAGTAGAGCAGAGCCAGAATTTTTACTAAAAGTTTGCAAAGCAATTGAAGAGGCAGGAGTAGATAGAATTAGTTTGCCAGATACTGTTGGAATAATGCGTCCAATAGGGATGTACAATTTTGTTAAAACAGTAAAAGATGTAATTGATGTTCCACTTGATGCACATGTTCATAACGACATTGGTTTTGCAGTAGCTAATGCATTTTCAGCATGTGATGCAGGAGTAGATCAAATACACACTACAATTGACGGAATAGGTGAAAGAACAGGCATTCCACCACTTGCAGAAGTTGCAGTTGCATTGACATATCTCTACAAGTCACCAAATGATTTCAGATTGGATATGCTACTTGACTTGTCTAGATTAATTGAAAACTATACATCGATTAAACCATATGACTCAAAACCAATTGTAGGCTCTTCTGCTTACAAACACAAAGCAGGAACACATCTTGCAGCAATACTTCGAAATCCTGCAGCCTATGAGCCTATCCCACCACGAGCTGTTGGAAATACAAGAAGAATTGTATTTGGAGAGTTGGCAGGAAAAACTGGCGCAGCTTACTTGATGTCAATTCTAGGTCTTGAAAAAGACGACGAAGGTGCAAAGGCAGTAGCAACAGGTCTAAAAGAACTAAGAATGGGTGATTTGATCGAGATTCCTCTAGCTGACAGGCTTGAAAAAAAGATAATTAATGATAAATAAAGAGGGAAAAAGAGGAGAAAGCATGTCAAAATGTGAAGAATGTGATGCAGACATTTCCATTCCAAAAGATGCAATGGAAGGAGAAATTGTAACATGTCCTGAATGTGGCGCAAGTTTTGAATTAGCAAAAGGCTCAAGCGGTTTCCAATTAAAGCCTGCCCAATCGGTTGGCGAGGATTGGGGGCAGTGAGTCCTGACGTTACAATTCTTTATGATACCATACGTTGGGAAGAAAAAGCACTGCTAGAAGCTGGTAAAAAAAAGAATATCAACATACAGATGGTAGACTGTAAGAATTTAGCATTAGAGTTAGAGAAAAAACCAGAAGACTATGGACCAGTTATTCAAAGATGTGTAAGCTATTATCGAAATCTCCATTCAACTGCAGCACTTGAAGGAATGGGAGTAAATGTGATCAACTGTCTAAACACAGGAATCTTTGCAGGAAATAAATTATTTACACATATGCTATTAAAAAAATTCGGAGTTCCAACACCATATGCAGCTGTTGCATTTTCAAAAGATGCTGCAATAGAACATCTAGAAGCACATGGATATCCAAAAGTAATCAAACCAACAGTCGGTAGCTGGGGCAGATTAATTTCAAAATTAAATGATAAAGATTCAGCAGAGGGAATTATTGAAAGCAGGGAAAGCATGTATCCAATATACCAAGTTCATTATTTAGAAGAGTTTGTCATCAGACCACCAAGAGACATTAGAGCAATAATGGTTGGCGATAAAATTGTTGCAGCAATTTACAGAACTTCAGGAAATGGAAACTGGAAAACAAATATGGCTCTAGGTGGTACAGCAGAAGAGTGCAAGGTTACACCAGAGATGGAAGAGATGTGTATTAAAGCAAAAAATGCAGTTCAAGGTGATATAGTAGGAGTAGATTTGATGGAAAGTAATGAACGGGGATTAGTAGTTCATGAAGTTAACAATACAACTGAATATAAAAATACGGTAAGAGTATGTGGAGTAGACATACCTTCCTTAATGATTGATTACGTGATAAAGAAAAACAAGTGAGAATTGGAAACAACATTTACAGTCACACCAAGATTTGCAGTGAAGATGCTTGAAAAAGCACTGCGATTGTACACTCCATCACTTAGTGAAAAATCGATGGCAGAATTTCTTGCAGACAAATGCGATGATTTGGGATTTGAAGATATTCACATAGACGAAGTCGGAAACATTATTGCAAAAAAGGGAACTGGTTCACCAAGAATATTATTTTGTGGTCACATGGATGTTGTTCCAGGTAAAGTCAAAGTAAGAAAAGAAGGAGATTCACTTTATGGTCGTGGTGCATCAGATGCAAAGGCTCCATTAATGGCAATGTTGTTTGCAGCAGCTTCAGTTCAAAACAATAACGGTACAGTAATTTTTGTTGGAACTGTAGATGAAGAAGGAAATGCTACAGGAGTAAAAAATCTAGTCAACAATAACATGGATGTAGATTATGCAGTATTTGGAGAACCAAGTGGAATAAAACAAGTAACAATTGCATACAAGGGAAGATTAGCAATTAATCTCAAAGTCAGTGTAAATGATAGTGCACATGCCAGTGCACCATGGCTTTCAAAAAATGCAATTGAAGAAACAATGATCTTTTCAAAAG
>JBHIUL010000115.1:0-4378 GCA_042138315.1 Nitrosarchaeum sp. | reverse complement strand
ATTTTGGCTTAATATCTAGGGGTAAAAATCCTAAACAACAAATGATAATAAAATACTTGTGAGAAAACTGGTACAAGTTTGAAACTATATTTTGATTTTCACGCCTAACTGTATCCATTTTATTTCCTCAAAAATGGTTCAAACAGAAATAATTGAATCTGTATTGTTTTTTATTATTTGAGTTCTATATAGATAATGGAGTGGTATAGTTTTTTTGTAATCTATGCTTACAATTGCTAAATAAATTAGAAAACACCCAATCATAATGACAAGAAAAATTACATCATTGCTTATGATCGCAACTATGATTGCTATAATGGCACCTCTGAGTGTACATGCTCAAACAGTACCCGACTCACCAACTCCAGATAAAACATTTAACATCAATGGAGCTGGGGCAACATTCCCATTTCCTTTAATTGATTTATGGAGAATTGAATATAAAAATGACCATTCAAACGTAAATCTAAACTATCAATCAATTGGAAGTGGCGGTGGAGTAAAACAACACATAGAAAAAACTGTGAATTTTGCAGCATCTGATGCGCCATTAACTATCAAAGAAAGAGAATTGGCTCCAGGTACTTTACATATTCCTGAAACTGTGGGCGGTGTTACAATCGTGTACAACGTTCCAGAACTTCCTAATAGTGGATTGAAATTAACTGGAAAAATAATTTCTGATATATTTATGGGAAAGATCACTAAATGGGATGATTCTGCAATTAAGAATCTCAATCCTGGATTAAGCTTACCTGATAAATCAATTCTAGTTGCACATCGTTCTGATGGTTCTGGAACTACATTTGTCTTCACTGACTATCTATCAAAAATTGATCCTGATGGATGGGATAAACAAGTTGGAAAAGGAAAATCTGTTCCATGGCCAATAGGTCTTGCCGCAGCAGGAAATGAGGGAGTTGCAGGAATTGTCAAATCTACTCAGTATTCTATAGGCTACGTTGAGCTTGCATATGCATTTCAAACAAAAATGACTCTTGCATATATTCAGAATGGTGACAAAAATAACTTTGTTGAACCAACCATAGATACTATCAGTAATGCCGCAGCAGGAATAGTTAGCAAACTTCCATCTGCAAAAGATGATTGGTCTGCTGTCTCTATTGTTAATGCACCTGGTCCTAATTCGTACCCTATTGCTAGTTTTTCATATCTTTTAGTATATGATGATCTTGCAAAAGTAACAAAAAGCAAAGATGAAGCAAAAACACTGGTTCACATGTTCTATTGGATGATCACTGATGGGCAGAAATTCTCAAGTGATCTGTTGTATTCTCCATTACCTGAACAGGTTGTATCTTTAGACAAAAAAGCTTTATCGATGATAAAATATGACGGTGAAGTTCTTTGGAAAGGTGGTTCTACAAATACTGTAAATTCTGAAATTCCAGATTGGATACGAAATAATGCAAAATGGTGGGCAGATGGTTTGATCACAGACGATGACTACATCAAAGGACTACAATATCTTATCTCAAAAGGTATTCTTAAAGTCTAACTTTTTCTTTTTTTATATTATTTTTTCTGTAATGACACTGTGAATGTTGTCATCTATTGCAACTTCAGCTATGTCACTTGAGTATTCTGCAATTCTTCTCAAGTCTTCTAAAACAAATCTTATAATTGTAATATTTTTTTCAGAATTTTTAATCTTTGACATGATTTCTTTTTCATCTTCAATTATTTTGCTTATTTTTTCTGCAACATTTTCGCCCTTTTGAAAATCATGGCTTTGAACAGCAACAATTGATTCTTCAAAAATCTCCAGTGACTTTTCAGATAATTTTTTAATTTTACTCATAATTGTTGTATCTATTCTGCCTTCTAGAAATTTGATTCTTTTAGCAATCAATCCAGCATGATCTGCTATTCTCTCAATCTTACCTACTATTGTTCTATATTCAATACATTCTGCAGGCCTTTTCAACCCCATATCTTGTAGTCTGCTTTGGTTCCCTACGGCTAAAATTAAATTTCTACGTATATACATTCCAAATCTATCTACTTCATCGTCCATACTCACAACTTCATCTGCATGAGCAATGTCTGCTTCTTCCAAAGCTTCTATGGCTTCTTTTATCATATTTGTTGACATAAGGTACATTCTATTCAATGCTGTTTCAAATGACAATTCTGGTAATCTAGTCAAAATCTGAATTGTTATGCCATCTGAACTAGACTCTACTATTTCAGTTCCTATCATTGATAAACGCACCAATTCTCTCACACTTCTAGAATGTGCTGTTTGAATTTTCATCCCACTTGCTTTAATCTGGATTGTTTTATATCCTGAAAGATAAGCAGCAATGATTTTTCGTTTAATGGAATTTCCTGATTCTTTTTGAATTGATTTTATCACAGCTACGGTTTTTTGATCCTCATCTTGATCTTTTGGAAATAAAGTTAATGACTGATTAGGATTTTTAACAATATTTAGACTATCTCCAACATTGAGTTTTAATTCTTTAATCCATTCTTTTGGTAATGATATGATGTATGTGGATCCTCCACTAAATTGAATTCTTCTTGTTTCTTGTATGTTTTCAACTTTCAATTGATCTAATATCTGAAAGTTTCTTAATTACAATATAGTAGACGATCTATATAGAAACATGATCACATCGTAAAGTATGGTGACATCTTAGATATGTTATTTTTTCATCAAATTCTTGTGAATAAAGCAAATCTGAAAATAAAAAATAAAAAAGTAATTTCAGATAAAATATTCAAGATCGGGGCTACTGTTGCAGGGACTTATGTTTTGGTGGTAGTTGTTTTAATTGCATTTCAGTTAATATCTGAATCATATCCTATATGGGAAAAAGAAGGATTGTCCTTTATTTCTGGTACTGACTGGAATGCTGTTGAGGGAAGAGAATCATTTGGTGCATTACCTTACATTTTAGGAACTTTGACTACCTCTGCAATTGCAATGGCTATCGGTGTCCCATTAAGCATAGGTATTGCGATGTTTATCTCAGATGCTCCTGCAAAAATTGGTGGACCTCTTGGGTTTATGGTGGAATTATTAGCTGCTGTTCCAAGCGTAATTTACGGTCTTTGGGGGCTTTTTGTCTTTAGAATTTATTTTAGAGATTGGATTGAAACCCCGCTTCATAATGCATTTGGTGATAATGTGTGGCTATTTTCTGGTAATCCTTATGGATTAGACATTATCACTGCAAGTGTAATTCTTGCAATAATGATTATTCCAACTGTATCTGCAGTTTCACGTGAAATAATGAAGGCGGTTCCTCAACAACAAAAAGAAGCTGCATACATGCTTGGAGCCACTAAATGGGAGATGTTTAAGCTTGCAGTATTTCCTTATTCAAAAACTGGTTTGATCGGTGCATCAATCTTGGGTCTTGGTAGAGCAGTTGGTGAAACAATGGCAGTTACAATGTTGATTGGCAATGCTACGGGGCTTGGTGCTATTCCCTCTTCTTTGTTTGGACCTAGTCAAACAATGTCAAGTATTATTGCAAATCAATTTGTTGAGGCATCTCCTGCATCTGTTCACATGCCAGCATTAATTGGTGTTGGACTGATTCTTTTACTGATTGCTATTGTGATAAATGTAATTGCGCATTTGCTTGTAACTAAAATGCTAAAAATAAAAGAAGGTGCAATAAACAATTGACATCAATTCAAGATAGGAGACAGCAATATCGTTCCTTGTTCAAACAAAATGTTCAGAAAAGATTGCTTGTAGACAAAGTTGTAAAGATAATTGTTTTTTCATGTGTAATCATTGCAATTATTCCATTAGGTAGTATCTTGGTTGAAGTTTTCAAAAATGGATTGACTGCAATCAGCATTGAATTTTTAACTGAGACTCCAGGTTCTGCTGGTTCTGGAGAGGGTGGAATTGGTCCAGCAATTCAAGGAACTCTGATAATAATCGGATTGTCAAGTTTAATCGGTGTTCCAATAGGTGTAATGTCTGGCATCTTCTTATCTGAATATGGTGACAATGCACTTGCAAGATCCATTAGATTCTTCAATGACGTGTTTATGGAATTTCCATCTATCATTCTTGGAATATTTGCATTTTTGATGATTGTACTTGTACTTGGACATTTCTCTGTATGGGCTGGCGCATTTGCATTATCTTTGATTATGTTTCCAATAATTGCAAGAACAACAGAAGAATCACTCAAGATGGTTCCAACGACTTATCGAGAAGCAGGAACTGCTTTAGGATTGAAAAAATGGGTTATCACATTTAGAATTGTAATTTCTGCTGCAAAAAGTGGTATGGTCACTGGAATTTTATTATCTGTATCTAGAATAGGTGGTGAGACAGCTCCATTAATTATGACGATTCTTGGAAGCAGTCAATTCTTTAGCAGTA
>JBHIUL010000114.1:0-4434 GCA_042138315.1 Nitrosarchaeum sp. | reverse complement strand
ACAGAAACTTTAGACAGGCGTTTAGTGAGCTAAATAGATTAAAAGACAAATTAGCGTTATCTGATGCTGTTATTGAAAAAACTGCATATATCTACAGAAAAGCCTTAGACAAAGGTCTTGTTAGAGGTCGTTCAATTCCAGGTCTTATAGCTGCATCACTTTATGCTGCATGTAGAAATACAGAAACACCTAGAACATTAACAGATGTTGCAAATGGAATTAACATAAAGAGAAAAGATATTGCAAGATGTTACAGATTATTATTAAGAGAATTAGATTTGAAAATGCCGGTTGTTAATCCTGTTAAATGTATTTCAAGAATATCCAGTATTGCTGGATTGTCAGAAAAAACAAAAAGAATGGCAGTAGAAATTCTAGATCATGCTACTAAAATTGAACTTTCAGCAGGTAAAGATCCAATGGGTCTTGCAGCAGCGGCACTTTATCTGTCATGTGTTAAAAACGGTGAAGACAAGACACAAAAGGATATAGCAGTTGCAGCAGGTGTTACAGAAGTAACGATCAGAAATAGATACAAGGGATTGAAAGAATCTTTGGAGTTATGACTTGAATTTATTTTTATAACACAATTAACAATTTGATTAATATGAATAAAAAAATAATTATCATTTTTGTTGTGGTAATAATAATATCGATAGGTCTATCATTTAATCAGAGTGATAGGAAAAATACCAATGTAATATTTCATGTTACTTTGGCAGATCCTAAATTATATGAAAATGGGATTTATTCTAGCACATTTACAGTAAATGAAGGAGAATATATTTTCAAATTTGTTCCAAATGGGGATAGTCCTCAAACTTTGAGTATTTTATTAAAAGGGGAAGACTATAATTATTCTGAAAATTTTAAGCTAAAAGGAACTTTACATCAAACAGGAACAGCAGAATACTACACGTGGGATTATGATGGACAGAAAGAAATTTCAGTTCCAAATCAACAAACTATATCTATTGAAATTGATCCAAATGGTAATGTATTAGGTTCGGTATCTGTAGATATTATTAAAAATTAAAGGCGTTTACCCCTTTATTGCAGAACTCTGAGAGATTTCCTCTCGTGGTCAAGTCGTTAAAACGCTTGATTACCTTTTTCGTTCTGCGGGGTAACGCAATTTTAGTCGATAGGAATTATATCCTTCGGCATTAATTACTATAGCTAGTTCAACTATTTAAGATTAAGTACGAAAAATTATAACATATCATATGATTTAATGAAAAATTTTACATTGTTAGTTTGCAGATCTATAAATTAGTAAATTTATTCAAAAAAATATTGAAGCTGTTAGGAAAAGTTGCAATTGTGACTGGCGGAAGCAGAGGTATTGGGTTTGCTACTGCAAAAAATTTTGCTGAAAATGGTGCAAATGTAGTCATAACAGCAAAAGATTCAAAGAGATTAGAAAATGCAGTTAGTAAAATTCCAAATGTAGTAGGAATACCTGCAGATATCAGAAATAAAAATGATGTTAAAAAAGTTGTAGAACAAACTATAGAAAAGTTTGGTAGGTTAGATATTCTTGTAAATAACGCAGGAATTTTTCCCAAGATAAAACAATTACATGAAATTGATGAAGATGAATGGAATGATGTTTTAGATGTGAATCTAACTGGACAATTTAGATTTACAAAAATAGCAATACCTTATTTACAAAAAACGTCAGGTTCAATAATTAATATTTCGTCAGATGCAGGATTAAAAGCGTATCAGGGATTTAATGCAGATGCATATTCTGCAGCAAAAGCTGGACTAGTTATTCTTACAAAATGTTGGGCATTAGAATATGCAAAAGACAAAATTCGAGTTAATTGTATTTGTCCTGGTGTTGTAGATACTGATATGACAAAACCATTTTTAAAAACTGAGAAAGACAGAGAATTTATGAATAATGAGCACCCCATAGGAAGAATTGGGCAACCAGAAGAAGTAGCTAAAGCAATTTTGTATTTTGCTTCAGATGATGCAGCCTGGACAACCGGAGCAATACTTACAGTTGATGGTGGAGAATCAATTAAGTAAATTCAAATGGATTTAATACTGATCAAAAAACAGCAATAGTAATGATGGACAGAAAGAAGAAAGCCAAATTAATTATTCTCTTAGGAGTAATTTGGGTGGTTATTACGTTGCCATTACCATGGATTGTTAATAATCCAAATGTATCAGAATCTCAATTTAATATCATACTTACAATTATTGGAATAATGTCAATTCCATTTGTTGTCCTAGGGGTTGTCTGGACATTAAAACCAGAATTAACTACATAGGTAATCACCGTTGAAGAATATTCCAATTTTAGATAAAATGCCAGAATTAGATGTAGCTATTGAAGCTGCCTATAAAGCTGGAAATTCAATCTTAGAGATATACAAAAGCAAGTATGAAACATTCACTAAAAGTGATGACTCACCAATTACAGAGGCCGATCTAAAAAGTAATGAGGTCATTAAATCTATTTTATCAAAAACAAATCATAAAATTTTATCTGAAGAAGATAAAGATGATAAGAAGAGGTTAACAGAAGAGGTTATTTGGATAGTTGATCCGCTTGATGGTACTTCAGATTTTATAGAAAAAACTGGAGAATTTACTGTAATGATTGCATTAATAAAAAATAAAAAACCAATCATAGGAGTTATTGGGTGGCCTACAGAAAAAACTATTTTTGCTGCACAAAAAGGATGTGGCGCTTTTAGATTTTCAAAAGGTAAATGGGAAAAAATATCAGTTACAAAAATTTCAGAGGTTTCAAAATGTAAAGCAGTTGGTTCACGACATCATCTTTCAGAAAAAGAAAAAATGTTTATCAAAAAATTAGGGATAAAAGATTTTACCAGTATAGGAAGTTCATTAAAAGTAGGTAAAATTAGTTCGGGGGAGGCTGATGCATACATTACTACAACAAACAAGATGAAAGAATGGGATTCAGCTGCGTCATATTGTTTAATTTCTGAGGCAGGTGGTAAAATGACCGATATGTCTGGGAATGATATTACATACAACAACAAAATAGTAAACCATCAAAATGGAATCTTAGTAACTAACGGGATAATTCATGATAAAATAGTTAGAGAGTTTAAAAAATTAGATTAGATTTCTTTTCTTAAGAAATTCCTTTACCTTTTTAGCACTGTCTATGAGAGGTTCATTTTCTGTATCAATTAACAAGTCTGGATTTTGTGGGGCATCATATGGATCATCAATTCCTGTAAATCCTTTGATCTCACCTTTTCTTGCTTTAGCATACATTCCTTTAACATCTCTTTGTTCACACTTTTCAACTGAACATTTGACATAACATTCAGCAAACTGGTCACCGGAATTGATAATTTCTCTTGCATTGTCTCTATTTTCCTTGTAAGGCGAAACAAGAGATACTGCAGATGGAACCCCATGTTTTAGTAACAATTTTGCTAAATGTGCTACTCTTTTGTTGTGTTCATCTCTTCCTGCCTTTGAAAAGTCCTTTGGAGAAAACCATTCCCTTAATTCATCACCATCAAGCATTGCCAGGTTTGGAATATCTTTTTGAAGTTCTTTTACAATCGTAGTTTTACCTGAACACGGTAAACCAGTCATCCATAAAACAAATGGCTTCATATTATGAAATTTCTAAAATAGGTCTTAAAGAGGTTACGTTAGAAACCAACTACATTTCTCAAGATATTCTATTTCTTTAATCATTTCTTGCATTTTTACCGTAATTGCCATAACAGAACGAAATTGTTCAAACATTTCCATTTCTTCTTCTTTTGATATTACTTCACTTTCTGCCTTATCAAAGAATTGTTCTTCTTTTGTCATATGATCCATAAGATAGATTGAATATGTTCTAAGATAACGTGCTACTGGTTCTCTAGCATCTTCTCCTTTCTTCCAACGTGCTAAATAAAATGATATTTTTTTTGCGATTCTTCTTGAAAATTCATGTTCTATCATTAATTTTCTTATCTCTGTTTTAAGATGGTCATAGCTTGCAATACATGGAAAATAGGAATCTTCTTCTCTTGAATAATGAATAGAATCTAGAAATTCTGCAATTATTAGATTGATTTTTTCAATGTCATCTAATGGAATATCTTTCCCATCATAGAGATCTTTATAGCATTTTATTATTATTTTGTCTAGACGTTTGATATGTTTATGATCTTCACGTAAAGAATCAGTTGCACTCAATTATATCAAATTGAATGTGATAGTTTAACGTGTATATAGTTTACAAAAATTTGTATATTTACATATGTGATTATTCATCTATTAGGTATAGAAATGAAATTATAGATTTAGAGATTCTTTCAATCCCTTGTATCTATTTCTGATCGTTACTTCTGTTACATTAGCGGCTTCTGCAATATCTCTTTGTGTCTTGTCTTCACCGTTTTTAACACATGACAGATAAAGTGCTGCTGCTGC
>JBHIUL010000113.1:0-4457 GCA_042138315.1 Nitrosarchaeum sp. | reverse complement strand
GTAAAAAAAACAATAACAATTAATGCACCAAAAGAAAAAGTTTGGCGAAAAGTTAGCAACATAGTAGGACTTCCATCATGGGTGATCGATGTCAAAAAAACAACATATCTTTCAAAAAAGAAAAGAAATGTGGGGGCAATACGCAAAATAACATTTAGTGATGGCAATAACATAGAAGAACATGTAGTTGCATGGAAGGAAATGGAATATTTCACATATATTGCAACTGAAGGGTTACCACTAAGAGCTTATGTTGCAACAATTTCAATTAAATCAAAAAATAAAAAACAAACTCAATTAACATGGCAATCATATTTTAACAGCAAAAAGATGTCAAAAAAACAGTTTATAGAATTTGTAACATTTTTAGGAACATTTTATGAAAAGTCACTAGATAATCTTAAAAAACTAATAGAAAAATAGCACTAGAAATTATCCAAATCAAAGTGTAAATAGGATATCGTGAAAATAAAATCATGAGCGATATGCGCTATATTATAGTCAGTATTGCACTTATTTTTTCAGGATTTTTAATTTTAGGTGTGTTTGGGTATCAGTATCAGATTGCAAGTATTGAAGCTAGTGAATTTGGAGAATGTTATGATTATCAAGACAATAAAGAACCAGTCAAAGTCAGATGTTCAGATAAAATATTTGATCAAACAATATTTTTTGCGGTAATTGTAGGGTTAATTGTGATGGGAATAATATCTCTAATAAAAGGAATCAAAGGCAAGTGGGATAACGAGGTCAAACCAGAAGACATGGTAGGCCCGGGGGGAGACAAAAAAACAGAAAAAGATTAGAAGATAACGAATTTAATTACTTTGAGATTGGTTTTCTTCTAATTCTTTTAGATTGTCCTCTTTTAATCTCTGAAAATATACTTCTTCGTATGGCATTATGACCATCGTTAATTACAAAAATTGTATTTAACCTTAACAGTTATTTCTCAAATAGACATAGTTACAATAGTTCAAATTTTTCTCATTGAAGTTCTATAATTTTCTTCATATTTCCAAACACTTGTTCTATTTCGATCATTCTTTCATCAAATTGTTCAGAAGTCAACTCGTTTGGTTTTATCAAAGTAATTATCACTTCAGATTCATCTCCATTAGAAACCACTCGCATAGGAACATCCCATTTTGAATCTTGATCAATAAACATATGATCTAAAATTCCAAGAGGTTTGTTTTCTTTAAATTTCAATTTAGCAATTCCCCTAGGAGTTGAAAAGGACCACCAGCCATCAGAGTTTAATTTAGCATCAGGCATCATTTTTGGAGGACAATTCAGAATAGCGTCAAAAGTGTCACCTGTTTTACGTTTAACAGTAATAGAAATAGTACGAGAATGAATCATAATGTAATATCTAATTCAAGACTAAAAAGCATATTGAATAAATCATTAGAACATATGCTTATTTATTTAGAAATTCTTTGATTTTTTTGAGATTTGTAACGTTGGATTCGTGAAACATCACCATAGATTCAGAAAGAGAATCAGGCAAAACAGTCTTGAGTTTTTGAATCAATTCATCACCACTAAATATCATGGTATCAATTAATTTGTCAATTTCATTTTTTTCATCAGACATTTAATCACCTAATTCAACTATCTTTTCTCACAAGTGTTGAAATGGTTCTTATTTTTTCTATTTTTTGGATATTTCTAGATGCAATTTCTCGAATTTTTTCAAAATTTTCAGCATCTAATTTTACCATTAGATCATGTGTTCCAATAGTTCCAAACACTTCTGTAACTTGTTCTATCTCTTTTAGTTTCTCCATAATAGTTTCTTCTGCACCTAATTCACAATTAATTAAAACATAAGCAACAGTCATAATATTACAACTGGATTGCAATATTTCAAAGTTTAGATCTATCCAACATATCAAAAACAGGTATTTTGGGTCAATTAAGAGAAATGGTTGTAAATTATATTCAGAATAAAAATTGTTATGGTATGGGATTTAAGCAAAAAATCAAATCAATGATACAAGATTGTTCAATTTGTAACAAACTAAAATCAAAGAAAGAAGAAACAAAATCATAGGATATATCAAAATCCAAGTAATTTTATTTTCTAGTTTATCCCATTAAAAGTAAATAATCTAAAAATTGATCGGCTGAAAAATATGAAAATTATTTTATGATATTGACTCATTATTTTTGATCAAGTTTTTTTTACTATGAACCACATCTTGAAAATTATGGCCGAAGAACCAGCAGTAAAACAAAGTTTTGTTCAGGAATTCATGAGTTTTCTCAAGACATTTGGCATTATTGGATTAGCTATTGCATTTATCATTGGGGCAGCAGCATCAAAATTAGTCACGGCCCTAGTAAATGACATCATCAATCCAATCATAGGATTGGCATTACCTTCAGGAGATCTAAAATCGCTTCAAAGCAATATTGTAAATAGTGCAACTGGAATTGTTTCAGAAATTAAGTATGGTGATTTTATTGCAAATGTTATTGATTTTGTCATAATAGCTGTAATAGTATTCATACTATACAAATTGTTATCAAGATTCAAACTAGTAGAGGATAAAACAAAAAAATCATAAAAAACTTAAAAAGATAAAAAACACCAACAACACATGTCTGATAATCAGGAAGCACAACAAAAGATAATTGAACTTCTAGAAAAAATTCTAAAAGAGATGGTTGAAATTAAAAATAATACAAAAATTACATCCGATTTTGCCACACTAAGATCAGAGATAATCAACAGGACAAAAGGTCAACAAGTCAATCCATAAAAGAATTAGTGGGGAGCAATATCAGGGTTTGATTATACCTTCTTTGATCAAAAATTGAATTCCTTGAACAAAAGAGTTATCGTCAATTGAACCTTCAGCCCACCATTTTGCATTGTTTTTTATCCAAGAAGGTATTTCATTTGAGCCGCCTGCAGAACTTTGTGTAGTGGGTACAGTCATTATTTTTTCTTTGATCAAAAATTGAATTCCTTGAACAAAAGAGTTATCGTCAATTGAACCTTCAGCCCACCAACCCGCATTGTTTTTTATCCATTTAGGAATAACATATTCATTAATTATTGGTTTTTGAGTTTCAGATTTTGTAATTTTAAATTCAAAATTTTTGAAAAGCGGTCTTTTAAAATCATCATAACCAATTCCAAGTAGTACTATTTGCATAGAATACGTGCCTTGTGTTGGGGCATCAAAGATTTGTGTATCAATACCATTAGGCAATTGAATTCCCAGATGTGTTGGATTTCCACCAGTGTTCAGAGTTTCTTTTCCAGATGGATCTTTTAGACCATAACCATATCGTATGTTATTGGATAAATTACCTTTGGAATCAAAAAATACTATAGAGAAAAGAAAATCATTGCTTTTTGAATAACGAGAATCATAAGATACAAGTGCTTTAATTCCATTATCAAACAATAGTTCCTGAGTTACAATAGAGGATTGAGAATCAGGTGTGATTACAACAGTTATTTTAGAATCAGAGTTTTTAAGAGATTTTAGCTCATCATTATTAATCATAAAATGAAGAACATTATTGTTTTTGTTTGAATATTTATCAAAATGCAAATCTTTTGGAAAGAGTAAGACATCATTAGCTTTGCCGTAAAAACTATTTACATTTTGAAATGGCAGGAAATTTTTTGGGATTTCAATGAAAGTTTTTACAGAATTTACATGTTCAACATGTTCCCAATTAAAAGGAATTTGAAACGTTAAAGATTTTGAAGTATCATCATATGTTAATTGTGTAATCTTGTCTTGAAAGTTTTTTGTAGAAATTAAATACTCAGTACCAGAGGATGTAATCTTAAACTGCTGCTCATTTGGAATAATGATAATAGTTTCAAAATGAATATCTTGGGCAGTTTGGGTTTTTGGGTTTTTTGCGCCTATAATGTCAGTTTTTACAGTATATTCGCCACTATTGATGAATACAGGTCCTGAGATTACTGGAATGCTAGAAGGGGTAGATGCAAGTGCATTTGGCACCACAGGATCAACATCGCCAAAGTACTTTGTGCATTTCCATAACTCATCTTGTTGACATCCGGATTTGGGTTGGATTTTAATATCTAAATCACCATCTCTATCAAAGAACATTTGATTTGCAACTAGTTGAGAACCATAGAATATTTGGACTCTGTAACTAACACTTTCAATATTGGTATTACTCTTAATGTCAAAAAATCTAATTTTTAAGTTTACGTCAGAATATTTACCAGGTACAAAATCTGCCGGTATTAATGATGTATTCACGGTCACATCTCCAGCACCAAAACTAATGGGGGGTGCTGAACTACCACCGCCATGATGTTGGGCAAAAGATGATGGAAAAGGTATAATCAGTGTGAATATCAGAGTAAAAAGTAGTAATTTTGAGAACATAATGCAATATGTACAAAACCTACTGATAATTTCAACTTTTCAATTACTTATAAAAGAAAACAG
>JBHIUL010000112.1:2068-4476 GCA_042138315.1 Nitrosarchaeum sp. | reverse complement strand
CATGTTGCACAAGTAAAAGTAAAAGGGGATGGGTCATATGAATACAAATTCAAAATACGAAATACGGACCAAAAAACAGGGGAAATAATAGATTTGTTTGAAGGAGAATATACCGTAAATATTTTCAAAGTAATTCACAATAAAACATAAAACGATATCTCAGTTGTGTAAAAGTTAGAATTCATATACAGATCATATCATTTTAAAATTTAGAACATGAGCAAAAATTTTTGGCACGATATAGAATCAGGCACAGATATTCCAGAAATAGTCAATGTGATAATAGAAATTCCAAAAGGTTCCATGAACAAGTACGAATATGATAAAAAACACAACATGATAAAATTAGACAGAGTATTATTTTCACCATTTCACTATCCAGGAGATTATGGACTCATCCCTCAAACGTTATCAGATGATGGGGATCCATTAGATGCATTGGTGCTTGTAACAAATCCAACATATCCAGGAATACTAATTGAAGCAAGGCCGATAGGATTGCTACAAATGAAAGATGATGGCAAACTAGATGACAAAATCATTTGTGTTTCAACAAATGATCCAAGATATCTTCACACTACAGATATTACAACAATTGAAGATCACAATAGATCAGAAATTGCACATTTCTTCCAAGTTTACAAAGATTTGGAAGGTAAAAAAGTAGAGATACTGGGCTGGAAAGGATCAAAAGAAGCAAAAGAAATCATAGTAGAATCGATAAAAAGATACAAAGATACTTTGAAAAAATACTGATCATAGAAATTTTAAAAATAATTTAACCATACAAATTTGAGAAAAAGATATAGAGTCTATATTAGAAGATTGGAAATAATGAAACAGGTGTCAACACATTGAAGACAGCACAAGAATCAAAAGAAAAATATATGAAAATTCTGAATATTGATGAAACAATTCGCTTTGTTGGACGAATTAAAGGTCGCAGCATAACATCATTTGTAAGAAGAGAGAATTCGGAACCATTACTTGATGAAGAGATGAGCAACATGGCACATTATCAAGCATCAGTCAAAGCCAGTATGGAAGAAATGTTTGATGGTCCTTTAGGAAAAACAAATTGGATGATAACATCAAAAGAATTTGTAAAGTTAATTACTTTGTTTTTGGATGAGGGATTGCTAATTTTATCAATAGACAGTGAAGGAGATCATGATGAAATTATTAAAAAAATACAGAGCCTAAATATGGAATTATAAAATTCCACATATTACGTAATTTGAGCATTATTTGAATATCTAGAAAAGAATAGTTTAGAACTTATTCATCATCTAGAATTATCCAAGATAAACCCATTACAGATTCCCAAGCTGGTGGTACTTCAGTGTTATTTGACATACCATATTATGGCAAAATTTGCTTAAAACATTCACGTAGTATTGATTCATAGAAATCATCAGTATGGCCTAAATACTAATTTAGAAAATTATTCATAATTGGAACTCTCACCAAATACTAAATCAGTGTTGGTCTTAAGTTCCGATTAAAATTTTAAAAAAATACCAGTTATTGTTCTCAAATATACGCTAAAAATCATCAAATTTTAGCAACATCACAGCACTATGCATTTTTTAATAGTTACAAAATAAGACAATCAAATGTCTGAGTACAAGCTAGATACATGGGATCTCTCAGAACTAGCAAAAGATCCAAAAAGTCCTGCATTTCAAAAGCAGATTAAAGATTTAGAGATGATGGCAAAAAAATTTGAAAAAATAAAAACAAAGTTGAATCCCAAAATATCATCAAAAGAATTTATGAATATTTTACATGAAGTTGAAAAGATATCTGAAAAAATGAGCATGGTTGGAGGATATGCATCATTATCATATTCTGCAAATACTCAATCAGACGAAGCTACATCACTTATGACAAGAATGTCAAAACTAGGATCAGAGATTTCTAATAAAATTTTATTTTTTGATTTATGGTGGAAGACTAAGATTGACGATAAAAATGCACAAAGACTGATTAAAGATTCAGGAGAGCTTTCAGAATATCTTAGTCATAAGAGATTATTTGCCAAATATGCACTTTCAGAACCTGAAGAAAAAATCATCAATACTTTGGATGTTACAGGAATTTCTGCACTAGTAAAACTATACGACAAGATGACGAGTGCGTATGAGTACAAAATGACAATAGGTGGCAAAACCAAAAAGATGACACGTGAGGAAATTACAAATTACATACGTAGTACAAATCCAAAAATCAGAGAGACAGCATACAAAACAATCCTAACAAAATATACAGAAAACAAAGGAGTGATTGGAGAAATTTACCAAAATATTGTTTTGAATTGGAAAGATGAAGGAATTGAAATTCGCGGTTACAAATCACCAATTTCAATGAGAAACATAGGAAATGATGTAGATGATAAATCCATAGAA
>JBHIUL010000112.1:0-1968 GCA_042138315.1 Nitrosarchaeum sp. | reverse complement strand
GGAAAAACAAGAGATGTATTCACATTGGCCCATGAATTAGGTCATGCAGTACATAGTCAGACAGCACAAAATAGATCAATCCTAGTCCAAGATGCCCCATTACCATTGGCAGAGACGGCATCTACTTTTTCAGAGTTATTGTTGTACGATAATTTATCAGATAAAATAACAGACAGTGAGAAAAAAATTATGCTCTCAGAAAAGATTGATGATCTATATGCAACAATTATGAGGCAAGCGTTTTTCACTATTTTTGAAGTTGCAGCACATGAACAAATTGGAAAAGGTACAACAGTTGATGAGATTTCAAAAACATACATTCAAAATCTGAAAGAGCAGTTTGGCAATTCAGTTACAATTTCAGACGACTTTGCAATAGAATGGAGTTGCATTCCACATTTTTACCACACACCGTTTTACTGTTATGCATATTCATTTGGAAATTTACTTGCATTATCATTATTTCAGAGATATAAAAAAGAAGGTAAGAGTTTTGTTCCTTCATATATCGAGATTCTTGCTGCAGGTGGATCTAAAAAACCAGAAAAACTATTGGCAGAATATGGATTTGACATAACATCTCAAAAGTTTTGGCAAGAAGGTTTTGATTATGTCGAGAATCAAGTTAAAACACTTTC
This sequence comes from Nitrosarchaeum sp., assembly GCA_042138315.1. GTDB lineage: Archaea > Thermoproteota > Nitrososphaeria > Nitrososphaerales > Nitrosopumilaceae > Nitrosarchaeum. The sequence goes on along the minus strand of JBHIUL010000112.1, from coordinate 1,330 downwards.
ATCATTAACCTAGAATTTTAAAATTTTTTAATAATATGGGGCTAGCAGTCCAACGCATGGACTGCTAGCTTGTTCCCCGAACGGTTTGAATTCGATGTCAAGTTCCAGTTTAGGATTATCTGATTTAAATGTTTGAAATCATGTTCAGTTTCACTAGAATAAATTTAATAATTTCATTGCTTGAAAGCCAACCTATGCAAAATATTATGATTTTATTGGGTTTAGTCGGCATGTTGATTTTCACAACAAATTACGTGTATTCACAAGAAATGAGTCTTGCAACATTTCAAGAGACAGCGCAGGTATTAATTGATAAAAATACACAGAATGTCACAGCATCAATTTCATTACAGAGTACAAGTACGCAAGAGATCAGAATTCCACCAGAATTAGAACAAAGAATTAGAGAACAAGGCAAGATAACGTCCATAATTTTTACAAATGAAGACAAATGTGTTTTAGGAGTAGTCAATAAATCATGTATCATCATAAATGTGGAGAGAGACCCAGCAGACAAAAATTTCCTTGCAATTCAAAATTCATCTAAAAATATTGCAAAATTATTCATCGATGACATAAATCAGGCATTAGATACAAAAGCAAAATTCCATTCCACATTTATTCAAAATCAAGATGAAATCACAAAAGCGCTTGAAACATCAGGTATGAGTCCAAGTAAAGGAACTGTATCTGTAGTATACACAATGCCTATGGAAAATACAGAGTCAATGTATGAAAAGACATCTGCAATATTACTCCCAAAAATAATTAGAGATTCAGAAGGATTTTACAGTATAGCCAAGAATCTATCAAAAGATGAAAATGCAAAGATGTCATTTTCAATCATACCTTTAGAAAATAAGTCATTACTACAATTGAAATTATCAGTGGATTATCCACATGTACCTTCATCGAGTAATGAGATTAACCCATTAGAATTTTTAAAAGTGAATGAATTGAAAAGATCAAATTATTTTTCAAAGGGATTTTACCCATTAAATTCAATATTACAAGTGGCAATATTATCTCCAGAACCAACTAACGTATCAGATGTAAGAGGAAACATAATTCCAACTCAAGTGATAGATGGAGTAAAAATTCCAAAAGAAATTACAGATGAGGGATGGGTGTTTGATCCAGAGCAAGGAAGTGTAATTCAAGGAAAATATATTTTTGGTGAAAGAACATCAATAGATAAAGAAGAGTTAATGTTTTCATTAGGCGGCAGCGAATTACTTGCACCTAAAAAAATTGAGAGATCATTGGATGAATCAATAATTATTGTAATAATCATAACAATTGTTGCAGTTGCAGCAGCAGTGTATTATCT
>JBHIUL010000111.1:0-4494 GCA_042138315.1 Nitrosarchaeum sp. | reverse complement strand
TTTTCTTTGGTTTTGAAACCTTTGATTTTTTCTTTGGTTTTGAAACCTTTGATTTCTTAGATTTACGTTTTTTAGCAAGTAATGCTTGAAGTTTTGAAGAAACTCTCTCAAGTGCTTTTGCAGCAGCTGCTTCTGCCCTAGTTTTTCGTTCTAGATCTTTATCATATTTTTGAGCTGCCTTACGGCTTTCACTCATTGTTTCACGTAACGAAGGTTTTGATTTAGATTGCTTTTGAATTTTTGTGCTAATTTTTGATTTTATTTCATTATATTTGGCAACTTCTTCTGAAATCTTTTTGCCTGTTTTTTCTCTATTTTTTATCTCAGATTCTAATTCCTGGATACGCTCATTTATGATAATTAATCGGGATTTTGCAGATTCTTCTTCTTCATTATTTTTAGCAAATTCTAGTTCCTGTTCTGCCTCTGCAAGTGCCTCTTTTTCACGAATAAGACGCTCACGGGCTGCAGCAACTAATCTTTCAATACTTTCTAGTTGAGATGTTTTTTGATTAAGAACCCCAGAAACATCAGTTACATCCTCCTTTTCGGATTCAATTTTACGATCTATTGAATGTAAACCAGAGGATGATCTTCTTTCGAGAGATCGCATTTGCTGAAGTTGTTGTTCAGTTTTTTTCCTAAGCTTAGTTGCTTGTTGCTTTTGTTGTCTTAGTTTCACTATTAATTTTTCCAAAGATGCCAATAGTTGAATTAAAGTAAATCTGTCGGTTAAGTTATGAATATAATCATGATTTGACTTACCAGTTAAGAAAATTAACATACTTTGATCGCAAAAATTGATTTTTGAAAAAATATTAGTGAAGAGAAACATGAAAAAGACATGGAGTTTCATCCAAAAGATTTACCAGTATCAAAAACATATGATCTAAAAGATGTCAAAGATGCAAATGATGCAGTCGATGACATGGTAAAATTAGGATTCAGTAATAGAAAAGAAGGATTTAGAGTTTTAATGCCAAAAGAATCAAAACTTGCAAAAAGAATAGGATATACTGTTACAACAGGAGTCACATATGGACTCAGACAAAAAAACGAGATCAGAGATATAAAATATTGGACATATCATCACGATGAAAATCATTATGCAATAGTTTTGATAAGCAACAAAAGTTTAACAGAGTTAGGATTTTGATTTCTCAAATATTTTGTATAATTTTGTTCTCTTAGCCATTACGCCAGCTAGCATTACACCCAAAATGGTTCCTCCAATAACATCCATTGGAAAATGTTGTAAAACATACACTCTGCTTATTGATACCAATACAGGATAAATGAGCAATAGATATGCACCACGAGGAAATCTCTCAGATAAGGCATATCCAAGCACTATTCCAAAAATAATGGCTCTTGCAGCGTGTCCGGAGGGATAAGATGCATTGTATCCACCCTCACAAAATAATGCAAATGTATCGTGGCTGATTTGGACTGGGAATGGTGCACCTTCATAATCAAAGTCAGGCCTATCACGGTCGATTCCACATTTTATGTACCCAGTAAGTAGTGTAGATAAAACAATTAAAATCATCAGTGTGATTCCCACCCTTCTAGTTTTTTTTATTAAAAGCATCAAAATACCAAAGCCTAACATGTAAAACGAATCACCACTTTCAGTAATGATCTGCATGACAAAATCCAAAGAAGGATTACCAACATTGTTTGCAACAATAGAAATTATAGATTGATCAAAACTTTCAGTGATTTGGAAATATACCAACATAGATACAACAATAAATGAAACTACAAGTAAAACAAACGATCGTGAACGAATATCAAAAATCCAATTCTGCAATTAATTAAACCTCAATTATGTTATTTTTAATTTTTCTCAAGTAGATAAGCATTGAAAATAGATTGTTGACTAGATAGCAAAACATAACAAAAATGATCGGCTCAAAGAATTTAACGGGGTGGGTAATAGAAAAGTCGTGAAGGTACTCACACTAGATGATTTTGACCTTAAAGGTAAAACCGTTTTTTTGAGAGTGGATATGAATTGCCCCATAGATCCTGATACTATGGAGATTTCAGGAACTAAACGTATTGAAGAAGCAATTCAGACCTTAAAATCACTAGAAGATGCAAAGGTCGTTGTCGCATCTCATCAAGGAAGAGTTGGAAACAAAGACTATACTGGAATGGACAAACATGCAAAAGTTCTTGAAAAATTAATGGGTAGAAAAATCAAATATGTAGAAGACGCAATTGGTAGCGCAGCACAGAATGAAATAAAGAATTTAAAAAATGGAGAGATATTGCTTTTAGATAATTTACGTTTATGTGCTGAAGAAAATTATGAATTCAAACCACAAGAAGCTGCAAAAACCATCATGGTAAGCAGACTAGCAAAATTATTTGATCTTTGTGTTTTGGATTCATTTCCTAGTGCACATAGATCACATCCATCCATAGTTGGATTCCCTCAAGTCCTACCTGCATGTGCAGGTCGTATTGTTGAGAGAGAAGTTAGAAATTTGGATGAGATTATGACAGTAGCCAAAGCACCACATGTGATTGTACTTGGCGGATCAAAAGTTTCAGATAGGTTAGAAGCAATCAAATTGTTAATTCAAAACGGTCGTGCAGATCACGTATTGCTTACAGGATTAATTGGAAATGTCTTCATGCGTGCACAAGGAAGAATACGATATCCACTTGGAATATCTAGAGAGGACGAGGTTGTAACAAAAGCACATGCTCTAATTGGAGAATATCCAGATGTGTTTTCAACTCCAGTAGACATTGCAATTGACAAAGATGGGGATAGAGTAGAAATGGATGTAAGAGAACTGGAGGTAGGAGATAAAATTTATGATCTCGGACCCAAAACTGTAGAACATTATTCAAAATTAATTGCTGGTGCAGGAACTGTTTTCATAAGTGGTCCAGCAGGGTTTTTTGAAAAAGAAAACTTTAGCTATGGAACAAAAGGATTGCTAACTGCAGTTGCAAATTCTATGGCAACAACAATAGTGAGTGGAGGCCATTTGACATCAGCATTAAAAAAATATGGATTAGCTGAACAAATAGACCACATCAGTACGGCAGGAGGAGCACTAGTTCTCTATCTTACTGGAGAAAAGCTTCCAATGATAAAAGCACTAGAAGATGCAGCTAACAAGTACAGATCTAAATAGATGATTTACAAGAAGGGTTAGGACAAAGTTTTTCAGACGCTCCAAGATAGACATCTAAATTACACGCATTGCAGTGTTGTTTTTTCATTGGTTCAAATAGCTTGAGCCATATGGTTGTAAAATTTTGTGCGATATTTCTTGCAAGACCAGAATTACAAATTTCATGAAAATATGATTCAACATCATCAATAATCCAAGAAGGATCCAGATCACCATTCTGTTTTATTTTTTCAAAAATTTCATCGTTGGTAAATTTGCCATCTGCATCATTGTGATTTTCAAAGATGATTTTTCTTATTTGAAGTTGAATTGGAATTGTAGGTTTAAAATTATCCATATTAGTACAAGCTTGCTGCCTCTTCTTTTAACTTATCTACATCTTTGGAATCTTTCATGTGAGTTCCAAGATAAGAATACAAAGCTGATTTTAACACCTTAAGAGAAAGTAATGCACATTTTATTCTAACAGCTTGTAAATGCTCCAACCCTAATTCACTTAACACATCATGTTTAGTTATGTTTCGTACTTCTTCAATTCCTTTACCTTTTGTAATCTCAGTCAATACAGAAGAGCATGCCATACAAATAGCACATCCCTTACCATGAAATTTGATATCAGATACTTTGTTATCATCGATTTTCATATCAATATCAATACTATCACCACATAGCGGATTAGAATCATGAAAAGTAACATCGGGATTTTCAATTTTACCAAAATTAATTGGATTTCTAGAATAATCAATTATCATTTCATGATAAATGTCGGCATTACTGCTCATAGTTTGAATATCCTCGCTACTTTGGTTAAGGCGTTAATCAATGCATCAACTTCTTCTTTAGTATTGTAAATGTAAAAACTCGCTCTAGAAGTAGCTGCAACATTTAGTCTTTCCATCAATACTTGAGCACAATGATGTCCAGATCTTACTGAGATTCCTTCCTCATCAATTATTTGTGCTACATCATGAGGATGTACATCTGCAAAATTAAATGAGATGACACCGCCTCTTTTTGAAATATCTTTAGTACCATAGATTTGAAGTCCATTTATTTTAGACAGTTTTTCAATAGCATAGTTTGTTAACTCAATTTCATGTTCTCGGACATTTTCCATTCCAAGCTTTGTAAGATAATCGATTGCAGCTCCAAATCCAATAACATCGGCAATGTTTGGAGTACCAGCTTCAAATTTGTATGGCAAATCATTCCATGTTGTTTCATATTTGTGAACTTCTCTTATCATATCGCCACCACCATGAAATGGATTCATTGTTTCCAGTACAGATGTTCTAACCCATAAAACTCCAATTCCTGTAGGTCCCAACATTTTATG
>JBHIUL010000110.1:0-4498 GCA_042138315.1 Nitrosarchaeum sp. | reverse complement strand
TCAATTAGTGATGCAGCTCCGTAAAAATTTGGTGTGTCTTTTAAAATTTTTTCAATTTGTTTTATATCGACATCAAAATTTATTCCAACTCCAAGTATCATGCTTTCAATTTTATTTGATTCTAATGATGCATCAACTAACATCCCTGCAATTTTTTTTCCATTAATTGTTATGTCGTTTGGCCATTTCAATTCTGATTTTATTTTCAATGTTTTTTCTATTGCATTTGATAACGCTAATGCAGAAGCTAATGGAAATAATGTGATGACTGATATGTCAAATTTTGGATGTAAAATTATTGAAAGCCATATGCCTCCCTTGGGTGAAATCCACTTTCTTCCCAACCTTCCTTTTCCGCTGGTTTGTTTTTCTGCAATTATTACTGCACCGTTATTTTTTTTATCTAAAGATATTCTCAATGCTTGGTTTTGCGTGGAATCCACAGACTCAAAATAATATACTATTTTTCCAAATATTTTTGTCTTTAAACCGTGCGTAATTTCCCATGGTAACAATGCATCTGTATTTGATTTTAATCTATAACCTAGCTTTTGTTTTGATTCTATTTCATATCCTAACTCTCTGATTTTTTTGATATGTTTCCAAATTGCAACTCTACTTATTTTTAAGACATCACTCAAATCTTGACCTGATAAATATTCAGTATTATGTGATTTTAGAAATGTTAGTACTTTGACTAGACCTGAATTATCCTGTGAACTGTAAATCAACTGTATGTGCTAGTTACCCAGAGTATAAAATATCAACTTTGTTTAATTTAAAATCCAACATCAAAGTCAAAACCCCCACCATCTGAGGCCATATCTGTATCTGATGAACTATCTCCACCCATATCGTTTGGAATGCTTTCTGCTGGGACATAATCTGTCATCATCATACCTATCATACTAAACATCATTGAAAACATGATCATATCCATTATTCCAAAGAACATCATTGTAGGAAGAATTGATTTGTTATCATCCATGTATTGCTTTAGTTTTTGTTTATCCCCACTTTTGTATAATAATGACATTTCGTCCCACTTTCCTTGTAGTTCATGAATTCTTTGTTCTACTTCTTTTGAACCCTTATCTGTAATTTTTATTTCTATTTTTTTCCCAAACCAACTCTTTTTTTCTTCCACCTCAATTAAGTCTCTTTCTTCTAATTTTTCCAGAATTGAATTTAATTCCTCAGCTTCTAATTGAGATGCATTTTGTATTTTTTCAAATTTTTTAATTCCCCTTTTAATTGCGCCTAGAACAATTACATCCTTTGGTTCTTCTGGTGCCCATTCCATACTCTCCATTTTTTGTTATTGTTAAAATACTCTACGATTTTTGGTTTTTATGTTGAATATTTCAAAAATTATATTCAAGCATTGTATTTGATTTTTTATGGAACGTGATTCTTACACTGATGCTGAAATTCGAGAAATTCTTTCTTTAAAACATGTTGCAGTGATTGGTATGTCTAAAAATGATGACAAGGCAGCACACTATGTTCCAAAATACCTATCTGAAAATGGGTTTGATATAATTCCAGTTAATCCTACAACTAATGAAATTTTAGGTAAAAAATGTTATAGTTCTATTTCTGAAGTAGATGCTCCTGTTGATATAGTTGATGTGTTTAGGCCCTCTGAACTTGTATTGTCGGTTGTAGAAGAAGCCATCAAAAAAAATCCAAAAGTAATTTGGCTTCAAGAAGGAATTCATAATCCACAAGCTGAAGAACTGGCAAGAAAAAAAGGTATTAAAGTTGTATTCAATAGATGTATGCTGGCAGAACATCAGAGATTATTATAATATGACTGCCTTTGATGCTTTTTACAATGATTTAATTGAATTGGCTAGTAAACATGAAAAAAATAATACTCCGCTAAAAATTGAGAAAGATCTAGAATCTGATATTGTAAAAATATTTGGTGAAAATATTACTGCTTTGGCACGAGCTAAAAATGGACTAAATGATATGACTGAACTTGCTTATGCTACGGCTGAACATCATCCGTACTGGAATTTACTATACAACTGTTCTGAAATTGCAAACATTGTTTTGGATAAATGGAAAAATGATTTGTCCAAAAAGGATACAAGTGATATTGAATGGTCAATAAAGGAATTAAAGCAAACCCTTGAAAAAATCAATGAAAAAATTAACGATTCTGAATCTAGGCAGAGATAAATATTCTCAAGTTGCAATCAAACTATGCCAATTAAACTGGGATTAATAGGGAAAACAAACACTGGCAAAACAACATTCTACAATGCTGCTACTTTATCATCTGAAGAAATTTCTTCATATCCATTCACAACAAAAAAACCTGTTTCTGGAACTGCACATGCAATTACATTATGTGTCCATCCTGAATTTAAGATTCAAGATAATCCAAATAACTCAAAATGCGTTGATGGCTGGAGATACATTCCAGTTGAATTAATCGATTTACCCGGTCTCATTAAAGATGCATGGAAAGGAAAAGGTTTAGGGAATCAATTTCTTTCAATTGCGGCACAGTCTGATGCACTACTTCATGTCGTCGATGCATCTGGAGGTATAGATTCTTCTGGAAAAATTAGTGAGGTTGGAAGCGGTGATCCTATATCTGATTTTGCAGACATTGAAGAGGAATTAATTATGTGGTATCATAAAATTTTAGAGGGTAATCGAGATAAGGTCTCAAAATTAATTCGAACTGGTTCTGGTATTGTTGATGCTATTACTGATTTGTATCGTGGTATAGGTGTGAATAAAATACATGTAAAAGATGCGTTAACTGTCCTTGAATTAGAAGAGAAAGAATTTGATAACTTTGATATGATTGACACTAAAAAACTTGCTACTCATATTAGAAAAATTTCAAAACCAACTTTAATTGTTGCAAACAAAATAGATGTTGAAGGTGCAGACAAAAATTTTGCTAGATTACGAGAACGTTTCAATGATTCGATTGTAATTCCAGTTAGTGGCGATAGTGAATTTAGTCTAAGAAGGGCTGAACAAAAGGGTCTGATCAAATATTCGCCAGGTTCAGAGCAATTTGAAATAATAAAATCCGATGATCTAAATGAAAAACAAATTCATGCTCTGGATTTTATAAAAAAGGGAATAATGGGAGAATACATGCGAACGGGAGTCCAGTTTGCAATTAATGTTGCAGTATTCAAACTGTTGAAGATGAATTCAATTTATCCAGTAGCTGATGAGAAAAATTTATCTGATAAAAAAGGCCGTAAACTACCTGATTTGATATTACTTAAGGCTGGAGCAACGATTGCTGATCTGGCAAAAGAGATACACACTGATCTTACCAAAGGACTGCTTTATGGGAAAGACTTGAGATATAATTTGAGATTACCTGTGGATTATCAACTACGAGATAGAGATGTTGTTTCACTAGTCAGTGCATCCAAAAAATAATCTCTTTTCAAACTTATTTTATTACTTGACGAATAATGTTGTTTTTACCATCTGTGTAATTACCACAAGTCTCACAAAGCCAATCTGTTTTGTTTTCTTCTTTTATCCATTTTGGCAATCTTCTGTTATTGCATTTTTCACAAAATAATGACACATTTCATTACATTTCTTCTTCTATTTGTACCGGCGTTTTGCTTTCTTTTGAATAACGTCTTTTTTTAATCAAACTAAACATGATCATCCCTACGTTGATAATTGATATTATTTCAATCAAGTCCACACCATACAATAGCCAATCTATTACTGGATGAACTCTGGATACTATTCCAGCTTCTAACATGATATCTGCATTCCAAATCATGTGTGGAATCTGGATAAATTGTATTATTGCAATTATGATTATGCTGCCGAGAATTTTATTTTCGTACCAATTCCAAAATTTGTTCCATGCATTCATGTATTAATTTGGTTTTGATTATTATTAAATAATGTGAAAATTAGATGCAACTAATTAGACTAGACTAATTTTTTTATGAGTATTTTTTGTAATTTGGTTTTTATTTTTTATCTGCATTGATTTTTTCTTTCCGCATCCAAATTGTTTTTTCTTTATGATCAATTAATTCTATATTCATTTCATTTAGTTTATCTCTAATTTTATCTGCATCTTGAAATTTTTTCTCTTTTCTTAATTGCTCTCTGGATATGATCAAATTATTTACTTCTTGTTTTTCATCAGTTGTTATTTTTGGAATGATCAGTCCTAAAATTCCCAGCATCCTTTCAAATTCAGGCATAATTGTTTTTGCATCTTCGACACTTATTTTTTCTTCAGCTGCTAAATGATTTGCTTCTTTTACTAGTTTGAAAAATGCTCCAAGTGCAAGATGCGTATTCAAATCAGACTCTAATGCTTTATTAAATTCAGTACTAATTTCTGCGGTTATTGTTTTTACTTTATTATTTGCATTTTCATTGTTAGCATGAATTAATTCATAATAACACGTTTCAACTTGGCGCCATTTTATTAGATTTTCTTTTAATAATTCTTCAGAATAGTCTATTGGTTTTG